>JANMYG010000050.1:0-1680 GCA_031381865.1 Betaproteobacteria bacterium
TGGCCTGCAGCGTCTGTTCCACCAGCTCTGGGGCGCTCAAGTGCAGCCACCCGCCTTCGGTGGTGTAGACCGGCACGCGCGCCTGGGCGCCCCCCAGCAGCTGCCACAACGGCAGCCCCTGGCATCGGGCGCGCCAGTCCCACAAGGCGGTGTCCACGCACGCCAGCGCCAGGCTGGTGATGGCGCCGACCGCGGTGGCGTGGGTATGGAAAAAGAGATCCTTCCAGATCGCCTCGACCAGCAGCGGGTTGCGACCCAGCAGGCGCGGCGCCAGGTGGTCGTGCAGCAGCGCCAGCACCGACGAGCCGCCGGTGCCGATGGTGTAGGCATAACCGGTGCCCTCGTGGCCGTCGCTGCAGCGCAGCGTCAACAACAGCGTCTCCTGCGTCACGAACGACTGGATGGCGTCGGTGCGCACCACCTTGGGCGGCAGGTCAACCTGGCGCAGGCGCACCGAGTCGATGGTCACATGGGATGGCATGGTGGATCTTCGGTGGACGGCATGGCAGGGTTTTACCGGATGCCGCAAGGCTGCATTCATGCGATCATAAATTGGCCTTACCACTTGTCCAATTCTGGTTAACCCGCATTCCCGCCCCGTACTTCCACCATGCCGCTGCAAACCGTCGCGCCGCAACGCCTGTACCGCCAGATCGCCGAGCAGTTGCGCGTGCTGATCGGCCAGGGCGAATTCGCGCCGGGCACCCGTTTGCCGGCCGAGCGCGACCTGGCCCGCCAGCTCGGCGTGAGCCGGCCCTCGGTGCGCGAGGCGCTGATCGCGCTGGAGGTCGAGGGCTGGGTCGAGGTGCGCACCGGCTCGGGCGTCTATGCGCAGGAGCGCTCGGGCGGCCCGCGCCCGACTGCCGTGGACGGCGCCGCCGCCGAATGGGGGCCGCTGGAGCTGATCCGCGCGCGCCGCGTCGTCGAAGGCGAGACCGCCGCCCTCGCCGCCCGACAGGCCAAGCGCCGCGACCTGGACGCCATGCGCGAAGCCATCGACGACATGGTGCACCACGCCGACCAGGGCCTGATGCCGCTCGAAGGCGACCGCGCCTTCCACACCGCCATCGTGCAGGCGAGCGGCAACGACGTGCTGATCGAAACCGTGCAGACCTTCTGGGATTCGCGTCGTGGACCGGTATTCGAGCGGCTGGGCGGGCACTTCGAGTCGGTGCGCTCGTGGCGCGCCGCGATCGCCGAACACGAGGCCATCCTGGCGGCGATCCGCGCGCGCGACGCGGCTGCGGCGCGCGCCGCGATGCACGCCCACATGGACAAGTCCCACACCCGTTTCAGCGCGAGCTGGCGCCGCGCCAACCAGCGATAGTTCCCGCCCAGCATTTGTTCCACCCTGCGCATCCACCCCACCCACCTCCAGGAGACACCCATGAAAAAACGGTTTGCCATCAAAGCCATCACCAGCGCAGCCCTGTTGGCAGCGGCACTGGGCCTGTGCGGCGTCGCACAGGCGCAGACCAAGCTGAAATGGGCCCACGTGTACGAGACATCGGAGCCGTACCACACCCAGTCGGTCTGGGCGGCCGAAGAGATCAAGAAGCGCAGCAACGGCAAGTTCGACATCCAGGTCTTCCCGGCGTCCAGCCTGGGCAAGGAGACCGACATCAACCAGGGCATGCAGCTCGGCACGGTGGACATGATCATCAGCGGCCCGTCGTTCGC
>JANMYG010000051.1:0-3492 GCA_031381865.1 Betaproteobacteria bacterium
AAGCACCCACTGGCGCACCGGCACGTGGGGGATGACGTGGTCGACCAAGTGGGCAGCCGTCTGTGCCATGCGCCGGGCCCCGCACGAGGGGCAAAAGCCGCGCCGCTTGCAAGAGAAGGCGACCAGCTTGTCGTGGCCGCAGTCGGCGCACCGCAACCTCAGGAAGCCATGGGCCAGGATGCCGCATTCGAGGAAGGCCTCGAACTCATCCTTGACGAATCGCGGCAGGTCGGCGCCAGCCTCGGCCTCAGCCTGCGCGAAGAAGGTTGCGGCGTGCTGCTGCACCAGGCGGTACAGCGTGGTCTGCTCGGGTCGGTGGCGCTCGTAGTGAACGGCTGCACTCTGCGCTACCAGTGCGGGTCGCCCGGCGGATTGCACGCTCTGCTCGCGCCCTGCCGGCCGGCCAAGGCCCTCAATGAAACTCCCGGCTCTGCGTCGCCAACCCACCCAGCATGGGCGTCAGGTCGACCAGCCGCTTGGCGATCAGGTGGCGCACCTCGCCCCCACTCTCCACATCGCGCTGCCACACGCCGTACACCGCCATCAGGCGTGAGTGCAGCAGCTCGTTGCGTTGTTTCTCGCGCAGGCTTTTCCAGACGATCACGTTGACGCTGCCGGTCTCGTCCCGCATTCCGGCTCGAGTTCAAAAGTAGTTCAATGGCCTACAATTCATGCCATGGAATTTGAGTGGGATGAAGCCAAGAGCAGTCAGTGCTTTGAGCATCGGGGTTTTGATTTTGCCTACGTCGCCCGCGCGTTTCTGGATCCAGACAGGGTGATTCGCGCCGATCAGCGGCACGAATATGGCGAGGAGCGCTGGCAAATGTTGGGCCAAGTGCAGGGGCGGCTATTCCATGTGGTGTTTACGATGCGCGGCATTGCCATCCGCATCATTTCGGCCCGCAAGGCCAAATTGCGCGAGGTGAAGAACTATGAAAACTGTGCGTTTCAAACTTGATACTGCTGTCCAACAGATGCCGGCCGGGCGGTTGAACGTTCGCAAACTGGAACGTACGTCCGAAGCGGACCTCAAGGCGCAACAGAAGATCGACGATGTAGCCGCCGCCCATGACGCGGCTCTTTTTGCGCAACGTGTCCGAAAACGCCTTGGACTGACGCAGTTGGAGTTCTCGCGCCGCATTGATGTGCCGCTGGACACGATCCGCAACTGGGAGCAGGGCAAACGCAGCCCAACTGGTGCGGCCAGGGCCTTGCTTAGAGTGCTGGACAAGGCGCCAGAAGCCTCGTTGTTGGCGTTGGGGTGAAACAGCAAGCGCGGCTCCTCCCTGCCCCAGTCTTCAATCAGCCCTCAATGAAACTCCCGGCTCTGCGTCGCCAGCCCACCGAGCATTGGCGTCAGGTCGACCAGCCGCTTGGCGATCAGATGGCGCACCTCGCCCCCACTCTCCACATCGCGTTGCCACACGCCGTACACCGCCATCAGGCGTGAGTGCAGCAGCTCGCTGCGCTGCTGCTCGCGCAGGCTTTTCCAGACAATCACGTTCACGCTGCCGGTCTCGTCTTCGAGCGTGACGAAGACCACACCCTTGGCGGTCTGCGGCTGCTGGCGCATGACCAAGATGCCGCAGGCGCGCACCAGGCGGCCGTTGGGTTGGTCGCGCAGTTGTGCGGCGGTTTGCAGCTTCATGCTGCCCAGTTGCTCGCGCAGCAGCGCCACCGGGTGGCTGCGCAGCGTGAGGCCGGTGGATGCGTAGTCGAACAGTAGTCGGGCAGGGACTTGCCGGCGGCGGCGCCCGAGAATCCGATGGTCATCTGCATCAGGCCGTTGGTTCTGAACGAGAACAACTCCGCCACCATGGCGCGCATCAGCGCGGCCTGGGCATTGAACTCGCGCAGCGTGACGCCCCATTGACGAGCTGTGCGAGACGAGTTCAAGGCCCCAGGAGTGAAAGACGAGGGAAGTACGTTGAATACCCGGCAATATCTCGCGTCAAGACACTGAGATTTGCCACAGCAGCGTGAGCACCAATGAAAAAATCAGGCAGCGGGAGAAGCCGTGTGCCGCCGCGATGCCGGTACTGACCGAATGCCGTTGCGGCGAGCGCCGCGCATCCCCATGGAAGATTGCTGCGCCGTACCTCATAGACGTCAAGCAGTTCATCCAGTGCGCGAACATCCGGCCCAGGCACAAGCAGTTCGGTATAGATGATCAGGTTGACGTGCAGAGGCGCTCTCTCGCTGCAAAGTTGAAGTTGCTCGACTGCCCAGTCATGCCACGGACTTTCCCTGTCCATGCAGTCAACCCACACGTTGGTGTCTACGAGTACGCCCCCGCTGCCGTCGTAGCTTGCGAGATTAGCGACGACCACGGCGAGGATTGGTTGTCCCTTCGTCGGGACCGCGCAGGAAGTTCATGATCTCCTGCGCGTCGAGTTGCCTGAACTCCGGACTCATGGTGCTGCGCACCTTTGCAGCGGCTGCCCGGAGCTTTGCACGCCTGTCATTGCGCACGTTGCTCGCAACAGGCGTGATGACGATCCTGCTGCCGTCCAGGCTGAAAGAAACCTCGGTGCCAGGGACTACGCCCGCTGCACTACGAATGTGTTTCGGAATCGTGACTTGACCCTTTTCGGAAACAAGCATATGCGGACTCCTTCAGGTCAGGTTGAATCGGAAGTAGGAATCCTACCACCGGCAGCAGCCTGGCCAGCACCTTGCACCGGCCGGCCCTTGTTCCATGCCCGGATGTACCGCGTGCCTGATCCGCCTTGATACCCGCTTGTTTGATCACCGACTTGTACAGCTCGAAGTCATCGGTGATCAGGGTCTTGAAATCCCTGGCGTTGGAGCCGATTCGAATGCCGCCGCGCTCCCGCAGCTTGTCTTCTGTCGCGGGCAGCCGAAGGTACCAGTGCGGGTCGCCCGGCGGATTGCACGCTCTGCTCTCACCCTGCCAGCCGGCTGGGGCACTCAATGAAACTCCCGGCTCTGCGTCGCCAGCCCGCCCAGCATGGGCGTCAGGTCGACCAGCCGCTTGGCGATCAGATGGCGCACCTCACCGCCGCTTTCCACATCGCGTTGCCACACGCCGTACACCGCCAGCAGCCTTGAGTGCAGCAGTTCGCTGCGCTGCTGCTCGCGCAGGCTCTTCCAGACAATCACGTTCACGCTGCCGGTCTCGTCTTCGAGCGTGACGAACACCACGCCCTTGGCGGTCTGCGGTTGCTGGCGCATCACCACGATGCCGCAGGCACGCACCAGGCGGCCGCTGGGCAGGTCGCCCAACTGGGCGGCGGTTTGCAGCTTCATGGGGGTCAACTGTTCGCGCAGCAAGGCCAGCGGGTGGCTGCGCAGCGTGAGGCCGGTGGACGCGTAGTCGAACACGACTTCGGTGCCTTCGCTGGCGGCGGGCAGCTCCAGCCAGTCTTCTTCCACCGGTGCGGCCTTGAGCAGGGGCGGTGCGCGCTTGAGCGCCGAGGCATCCCACACCTGCTGGCGCCGGTGGCCCGACAGGCTGATGAGCGCATCGGC
>JANMYG010000059.1:0-3171 GCA_031381865.1 Betaproteobacteria bacterium
TTTTTGCGCCCGTGCCATGGGAGGCCGAGAAGTTCTACGCCCAGCCCGGCATGGCCGAGAAAAACCTGACGCTGAACTACTGGCCGGTCGGCACCGGGCCGTACATGCTGACCGAGTTTGTCGAAAACCGGCGCCACGTGCTGGAGCGCAACCCGAATTTCCGCGGCGAAGCGTACCCCTGCGAAGGCGAGCCCGGCGACCAGGAAAAAGGCTACCTGGCCGATTGCGGCAAGACCATACCGTTCGTGTCCAGGGTGGTGTTCGACATCGAAAAGGAAGGCGTGCCGTTGCACGCGAAATTCCTGCAGGGTTATTACGATTCGCCCGCCATCGAACGGCTCGACTACGGCACCGGTTACATCGTCGAAATGGGCGACGACAAGAAGAAGGAGAAGGAATTCAGGGAGAAGGGCATCCGGCTGCCCACCACGGTCGAGGCCAACAACTGGTACATCGGCTTCAACTGGCTCGACCCTGTGGTCGGCAAGGGCGCCACGCCCGAACAGGCCGAGCGCAACCGCAAGTTGCGCCAGGCGCTGTCGATCGCGATCGACTGGGAAGAACACATCGCGATCTTCGAACGCGGCCAGGGGCTGGCTGCGCAGGGGCCGTTGCCGCCGTCGCTGTTCGGTTACCGCAACGACGGCCCGTCGGCCTTCAACCCTGTGGTCTACCGCAAGGGGCCGGACGGCAAGCCGGTGCGCCGCTCGATCGACGAGGCGAAACAACTGCTGGCACAGGCCGGTTACCCGGCCGGGCGCGACGCCGCGACCGGCAAACCGCTGGTGCTGAACTTCGACTACCAGTCCGCGGCGCCGGGCGCCAAGGCGCTGCTCGACTGGTACACCAAGCAGTTCGCGAAGATCGCGGTCCAGCTCGAGGTGCGGGCGACCGACTACAACCGCTTCCAGGACAAGATGAGCAAGGGTTCGATCCAGATATTCTTCTTTGGCTGGCTGGCCGACTACCCGGATGCGGAAAACTTCCTGTTCATGCTCTACGGCCCGAATTCCAAGGCCACCACCGGCGGCAACGGCGAAAACTCGGCGAACTACCAGAACCCGGCGTTCGACCGGCTGTACGACCAGATGAAGTTTCTCGAAGACGGCCCCGCCAAACAGCAGCTGATCGACCAGCTGATCACGCTCGTGCAGCAGGACGCGGTGTGGAGCTTCGGTTATTTCCCGACGTCGGCCGCCGCCTACCACCAGTGGGTCAGCAACGGCAAGCCGACCCAGATCATCCGCAACCACATCGGTTACCTGCGGTTGGACCCGGCATTGCGCGCCCGCAGCATCGCGTCATGGAACCAACCGGTCCGCTGGCCGCTCGCGTTGATCGCGGTTGCGCTGCTCGCCGCCATCGTGCCGGCATGGTTCGTATGGCGGCGGCGCGAACGCGAGACCGCCGCACGCACACTGGCGCCCGAGTACGCCGCGCCATGATCAACTACATCATCCGCCGCATCGCATACGGCGTACTGGTCCTGATCGGTGTCAATGTGTTCACGTTCATGTTGTTCTTCGCCGTCAACACGCCCGACGACATGGCGCGCATGAACATCGGCGGCAAGCGCGTGACGCAGGACGCGATCGAGAAATGGAAGGTGGAGCGCGGCTACGACAAGCCGCTGTTCTGGAGCGAGCAGCAAAGCGGCATCAAGAAGCTCAGCCAGACCGTCTTTTATGAACGCTCCGTGCCGCTGTTCGCGCTGCAGTTCGGGGCGTCCGACAGCGGCCGCGATATCGGCTACGAACTGCGCCAACGGGTCGGGCCTTCGATCGCGCTGGCGGTCCCCACCTTCGCGCTCGGCATCTTCGCCGTGATCGTTTTCTCGCTGCTGCTGGTGTTCTTCCGCAACACCTACCTCGAGTTGTGGGGCGTGGCGCTGGCCGTGTTCCTGATGTCGATCTCGGGCCTGTTCTACATCATCGTCGGCCAGTTCTTCTTCAGCAAGCTGCTCAAGCTGGTGCCGATCTCCGGCTTTGCCGGCGGCTGGGACCTGTTCGTATTTCTCGCATTGCCGATTGTGATCGGCATCCTCTCGCGCCTGGGCGGCGAGGCGCTGTTCTATCGCACCATGTTCCTGGAGGAGATCGGCAAGGACTACGTGCGCACCGCGCGCTCCAAGGGCCTGTCCGAAACGGTGGTGCTGTTTCGCCACGTGTTGCACAACGCGCTGCTGCCGATACTGACCAGCACCGTCGCGGTGCTGCCGCTGTTGTTCCTCGGCGCCCTGATCATGGAGTCGTTCTTCGGTATTCCGGGGCTGGGCAGCTACACCATCGACGCCATCAATGCGCAGGACTTCGCGGTCGTGCGTTCGATGGTCTTCCTTGGCTCGGTGCTGTATATCGTGGGCCTGATCCTGACCGACATTTCCTACACGCTGGCCGATCCGCGCATCCGGCTGGGCTAACGCCGGCCCCCAAGAGACCATGCCCAAACCCGTCTTCCTGGCCACCGACCTGGCGCTTTACGGGCTGCTGCTGGTGATTGCCTGCTACGTCTGGCATGCATCGCGCACTCCGACGCTGCGCCACACCTGGCGCGTCGTGTTGCATGACGCGGCGGCCATGTCGGCGGGAGTCGTGTTGGCGCTTTTCCTGTTGATCGCGATGCTCGATTCGGTCCATTTCCGTGTGTTGCTGCCGCCGGCGCCGGGTGCCGCCGCGAATGCCGCGCCGGCGTATTCCACGCGCACGTTGTCAACACTTGACACGCTGCTGAGCGGCCCGCGCGATTCGCGCGAGAAGACCTATTCGGTGCCGCTGGGAACACACCAGTACTCCAAGGAATCGATGTTGGTCGAGGGCAGGACCATACGCGATTTCCCGCGGCTGCAATTCGGCGGCACGCATCTCGGGGACCCGCAAGCCGGGTGGCTGGCCGACGTGGCGTGGCGCTCGCTGGCCGGGCTCTGCGCCGGCGCAATGGTGGCCGCCGCGGCGTGGCTGCTGGTGGCGGCGCTGCGGGCACGATCGGCGCGCACCGGCGTGGCGGGCTCGCTGCGCGCGATCCTCGGCCAGCGCACGCAGGTGCCATGGCGCGCGATGTTGACGACGGCGTCGGTGATCGCGCTGTTCATCGGCTGGGTCGCCGCCCTGTGGCCGTGGTACCACGTGTTCGGCACCGACCAGACCGGAAACGATGTGTTGTTCCAGGCGATCA
>JANMYG010000061.1:0-40995 GCA_031381865.1 Betaproteobacteria bacterium
GCTTGGCCAGCCTGGCGCGAAGCGGCAAGGTGTTGAGATCCTCGACCAGTCCATACAGCTGGCGGATTCGCCTGGCATGCAGGCGCAGCATCGCCTCGTACAGTTCCACATGCGCTGCAAGGATCTTCTTGAAATCGGCCTTGGCGACACACAGGATCGTGCATTCGCCATGGGCGTAGGCGTCGTGCGTGCGCCGGTCCCCGTCGAAAATCGCCACGTCCCCGAACCAGATTCCCGGCTCGACATAAGTCAGTGTCACCTGCTTGCCCGAGATCGAGGTTGAACTTACCCGCACCGCGCCCTTGGCACACGCGATCCAGTCTTCCGGCGGGTCGCCACGCGCGCAGATCAACTCTCCGTCGCGGAATCGCTTGACATAGGCGCATCGGAGAATGTCGTGCCGTAAGGAGGGTGAGAGTGAAGAAAACCAGCGTCCCGAATTGATCGCTTCGCGTTCTTCGATGGTAAGGATCGGGTTGTCCATGGGCTGTCGTTTGGGTGACTGGCAATTCAGCCATTGTCGCGTGTGAGACGCCTGAGTGGCTGCCGATTCGCCGCGTTAGGAGGTGGCCGCCTGCCCCGAAGCGCGCGGATGGCTACTCTTCCTCGTGCAGCAGGCTCAGTCCGATGGCTCCGCGCCGACGCAGCCACGGGCTTGGCCGGTAGCGCGGATCACCGTACACGGTCTGCATGTTGAAGAGCACCTCCAGGACATTGGTGGGGCCGTAACAGTTCCCCATTTCAAGCGGACCCATCGGATAAGCCAATCCCAGCTTGACGGCTGTTTCCAGGTCGGACGGCGAGCAGATGCCCTGCTGGCACATGTCCGAGGCGATATTCACGATCGTCGCCACGACGCGCTGTGTAACGAAGCCGCCGCTGTCCCGGATCACGCTGACCGGTTTGCCGTCACGTGCCATCAGGGCGTGCGCGGCCTGGCGCATGTCGGTCCGGGTGGCGGGATTGGTGGCCAGAACCCGGCGTCTGGTGGTGGAGTCGTCGATCAGCATATCGACGCCTATGGTTCGAGCGGGGTCCAATCGTTCCACAACGGCTACCGTGGTGATATCGAAGCCCAGCGGGGCCACCAGTATCAGCGCCGCAGGCGACGGAGCCTGCCCGGTTTCGATGTCGGCGCCCAGGGTCTTGAGCAGCGACAGCAACTGCGCGCGGCGCGCCGCGCGCGGCGAAACCCATACCGGCGGCGTCGCGCCAACCGGCGGCGTCGGCGGCTCTGGCGCAATCTGCGCCGCGCCGCCCTCGTAACGGTAAAAGCCCTGGCCGACCTTTTTTCCCACGACGCCTGCAGCCAGTCGCTGGGCAGTAATGACACTTGGCCGGTAACGCGGTTCCTCGTAGTACTGGTGGTAGACCGACTCCATCACCGGGTGCGACACATCGAGGGCGGTCAGGTCCATGAGTTCGAAGGGCCCGAGCTTGAAGCCAACCTGGTCGCGCAGAATCCGGTCGACCGTCGCAAAGTCTGCGACTTGTTCGCCGACGATGCGCAACGCCTCGGTGCCATAGCCGCGGCCGGCATGGTTGACGATGAAGCCGGGTGTATCCGCCGCGTGCACCGGCGTGTGCCCCATCTGCCGGCTGTATGTCGCAAGTGCTGCACATACGCGGGGGTCGGTCTTGAGGCCGGCGACAACCTCGACCACTTTCATCAATGGAACCGGGTTGAAGAAGTGCAACCCGGCGAAGCGATGCGGGTGCCACAGGCGGGCGGCGATTGCGGTGACCGAGAGCGACGAGGTATTGGTGGCCAGCACGGTTTCGGGCCCGACCACGGCTTCGATCGCGGCAAACAAGTCGACCTTGGCATCTTGCCGTTCGATGATGGCCTCGATCACCAGATCGCATTGCGCCAGGCCCGCGATGTCGCTGGCGCATTCCAGCCGGGACTTGTACAAAGCGGTCTGGTCCGCGTCGAGCCGGCCCTTCGCATGCAGTTTGTCCCATTGCACGCATAACTCGGCTCGGGCTTTGGCGGATGCACCTGGCTGGCTGTCAAAAAGTACAACCCGGCTTCCCGCTTGCGCGCAGAGTTGGGCGATGCCGCGCCCCATTGCGCCAGTGCCGGCAATTCCAGCGGTGTTGAAGTGAGGATCCATGCCGCAGATTATTGACGCAATCGATGCCGTGCCGCCGGCGCCGTGGCGCCCCGCGACTCGCGTCCGACAAGTGCCGTGAGAGAATAAAGCGGCTTCATGCCGCTTGCATCGTATCGACCGGGCACCTCCCGGTTCGCCACCGTATTCTTCATGGATGTCGCGCCCGCGGAATCTGGTTCGGCGGATCGCTTCGGCTCGGCGTACGGCCTGCCGCCGGTGCCGATGGCAGCAGAAGTTTCCGCTTGAAACGACTCGGTTCACGGACGGCTCTGCGCGGCGCTTGAGTGACAATCGATCCCAACAGATCCAATATCCAAAATCCATGTCGGCAATCAAATTCAGGTTACTTGGGGCTGTGCTGCTAATTGCTGTTTTCAACAGCCAGGCACTGACCCTCGGCCGAATGCGCGGGGTGGCTCTGGTCGGTCAGGGCCTCGACGTGACGATCCCGATCCAGGGGGACGCTGGCGATGGCGCTGCGAGTTTGTGCATCGAGGCCGACGTCTTTCACGCCGATGCAAAACAGGAGCCGGGGCGCGTGCAGATCAGCGTCGAACCGGCACCGGCCGCGCAGGCGTTCAATGTCCGCATTGTTTCTTCCAGCGTCATCGACGAACCGGTCGTGACGGTTTACCTGCGCGCCGGGTGTGGGCAACAGGCCAGTCGCCGTTACGTGCTGCTGGCCGATGTGCTGACGGAGCAGGCGGTAGCGCCTGTCGCGCGCGTGGCACAGGTCCCGCTCATCGTGCCAGCCGCCGCAGCGGATCGCACGCAGGAGGCTTCAAGGACGCGTTCCACCGGCGTCGGTTCCGGTGCCGGCGCCATCACCCGCAAAGCGCGGGCGTCCAGCGCTTCACGTTCACACGCGGCGGGCGCCGCAGACCGGCAGGCCGACATGCGGGCTGTGGCCAAACGCCCCGCGTCAATCGCTGCCGCTCGCAAGGCAATACGTCCCAAGGATCCGGCTGCAGCCATCCCGTCCATGCCAGCCGACGAAAAACTGTTGGCCGGTCGGTCTGCGGGACAGTCGCGCCTGAAGCTCGATCCGATCGAAGTCCTGTCGGAGCGCGTGGCGATGCTGGAGTCATCGACTGCCGGCGCCCCCGCCGAGCTGGCCGCGCGTGAAACGAGCGACGCGCAACGGCTGCAGGCACTGGAGGCGAGCGTCAAGAATCTGCTGGCCGCGGCATCTAGAAACGAGGCGAGTTTGCTGGACTTGAAAAGCCGTGTTCAGCAGGCCGAGTCCGAGCGTTATTTGAACCCTGTGGTGTATGGCTTGATTGCGCTGTTGCTGGCCAGTCTGGCTGGCATCGCGTTGCTGCTGGCGCGCGGCCGCCGGCAAGCTCGCGCCAGTGGCGGAATTTGGTGGGGCGGCATGGAGCAGCAGGCGCCGAAAGCAGCGCCTTCGCAGGCGGCACCCGGGTCGCCCCGGCCGTCCGGGTTCACGCCGGTGTCCGCGCCAACCGTTCTGTCTGGTCCCGACTCGACGCCGGGGGTCGATCTGCGACCACATCCGCAAGGGCGGGGTGCAGGGCCGCGGTCCGTGCCGGGACCGGTAACGCAGGCGGACGTGAGCCTGGTCGAGATGAGCGAATCAACCTTCGATCGGCTGATGCAGTCCGGTGCGACCCACAGCGCAGTGCGCAAGCCGAGGGTCCCCGAACCCGGTCAGCCGGTCAGCGGCGCTGGCGGCAAGCTGAAGAGTTCCGATGAACTGATCGACGTGCGCCAGCAGGCGGAGTTCTTCGTGTCGCTGGGGCAGACCGACGAGGCCGTGCGAGTCCTGGAAAACCGGATCGGTGAAAGCGGCGAGTCGAGCCCGTTGGCCTACTTGGATTTGCTGAAGATATTTCATTCGCTCGGACTGCGGGACGACTTTCGTCAGGTCCGCGAGGACTTCGGTCTCCTGTTCAACGCCCGTATCCCCGAATTTTCCGGTTTCTCAGACGAGGGCAAGGGACTGGAGGAGTACCCGCAGGTGATCGCGTCACTTGTCGATGTCTGGGGGACGCCCGGTGTATTTGCCGTGATAGAGAACTGCGTGTTTCGTGACGAAACCCATGCGCCGCGCGAGTTGTTGGACCTTGCGGCGTTCCGAGACCTGCTGCTTTTGCATGCGGTTGCGCTGGCGGTCAACGCGGCCGACAACACGCACTCGACCGTGGCGGGAAGCGTTCCCGATCGGCCGGCGATGGGGCGATTGGGTGCGATCGGGGGCCCCGGCATTGGCGCGCATGGTCGCGCAATTGCACGCAACCTGTCGGGAGTTTCAGCCGGCGTTCCGTTACCGACGATCGATGGCCTGCCCGACCTCGATATCGATTTGTCGGATCTGGATATTTCGATGCCGATGCCGCTTGCTGCACGCGACGTGGATATTGAACTCGAGTCGTCGTCGGACGCCGGCAACATGATCGATTTCGACCTTCCCGACCCGCTGCCCAAGGATGCCGCGCGTTAGGCAGCGACAACCGGAGTGGCCGGGGCTCGCCAGGCGCGGGCCCGTGCCACATGGTGTCAGCGTCGCACCTGAAGCGCCCCCGGATTGACGATATTGCTTGGGGTGCCACGGATGAAATTGACGACGTTGTCAAATGCGGCACCGAAATACATCTCGTAGCTGTCTTGTTCGACGTATCCGATGTGCGGTGTGCAGATGCAGTTCTCCAGGCGCAGCAGCGCATGCCCCTGCAAAATTGGCTCGGTCTCGAAAACATCCACCGCCGCCATGCCGGGTTTGCCGCGATTCAGCGCGGCAATGAGGGCGTCCGGTTCAATGAGTTCGGCACGTGAGGTATTCACCAACAGCGCCGTCGCCTTCATGGTCGACAGGTCTTCTATTCGCACAATGCCGCGGGTCTCGTCGTTGAGCCGCAGATGCAGGCACAACACGTCGCTCTGAGAAAAAATCTCGTGCTGCGTCGCCGCAGCCCGAAAGCCGTCGATCACCGCCTTTTCGCGCGAAGACACGCGGCCCCACACCAGCACCTGCATCCCGAAAGCCTTGCCGTACGCCGCTACCAGCCTCCCAATTTTCCCGTACCCCCATATGCCCAGGGTCTTGCCATGCAGCACATTTCCCAAGCCGAAGTTGGCCGGCATGGAGGCCGCTTTGAGCCCCGACTGCTGCCACGCGCCATGCTTGAGGTTGCCGATGTACTGTGGCAACCTGCGCATCGCGGCCATCACCAACGCCCAGGTGAGTTCAGCAGGTGCCACTGGCGAGCCGCCGCCCTCTGCAACGGCGATGCCTCGCTCGGTGCAGGCCTGCACATCGATGTTGCCGCCAATGCGTCCGGTCTGAACGACCAGTTTCAGCTTGGGGAGTTTCTCTATCAGGGGTCGGGTGAGGTGGGTGCGTTCGCGGATCAACACGATCACATCGGCATCCTTGAGCCGAATCGAGAGCTGGCCAATTCCCTTGACGGTATTCGTGTAAACCTTGGCTGGATAGGATTCGAGCCTATTGGCGCAAGCGAGCTTTCGAACGGCATCCTGATAGTCATCAAGAATCACAATATTCATGACAGCATTGTGCCTTGCGTGGCATGACCGAATACCGACCATGCCGTGCCATCCGACGGTTGGATGGCCCCGCGCAGTTGGCGGCGTGCGCCGCAGTCAGGTTAGCATTGCGGCTTTGCAAAACACGAGTCAAGGAATCACGCATGTCCATATCGATGTCGTCGGCCAGCCTGCCAATTTGTGTGTCCATGCTGGGTAATCTCAGCCACATGCTAGACAAGGCGCAGGCCTTCGTGGACCAGAAGAAGTGCGAGCCGACCGCGCTGACGCAATATCGCCTGGCGCCGGACATGTTGCCGTTTACGCGCCAGGTGCTGATCGCTTGTGACGCGGCGAAGAACGGCATCGCCCGCATATCCGGCGTCGAGGCCCCGAAGTTCGATGACAACGAGTCCACGATTGCAGAACTGAAGGCGCGCATCCACAAGACGCTCGACTACATCAATGCAGTCCCGCCGGAGCGTCTCGACGGCACGGAGTCAAAGGAAATCACTTTTCCTGCCGGGAGGGATGCGACCCGGACTTTAGCGGGCGAGGCGTACCTGAAGCACCTGATGCTTCCAAACATGTTCTTCCACATCACCATGGCCTACGCGATACTTCGCCACAACGGTGTCGACCTCGGCAAAAAAGATTTCTTGATGGGTGCCGCAAGCTGACTTCGGATCGTGCGACGGCGGCGCGACGTCGTCCCACGATATGCGGCCCGGCCAAAACGGGCCATACCGGACCAAGGTTCAGTTGGTGGCGCGTAGCGCGGCTTCGCGTTCGGCCATCCGTTCCAGTTCGGCACATACATCTGCCATTCGACCCGAAATCATCATGCGTCCGCCCAGCGCCGCCGCCTGGCCGACTTCCATCACCCTGACGACCCGCAACGGTATGGCCGCCCGCGCTCTGGTACGCGTTGGGGCCCTGGCCCTGGTGTTGCAGGCCGCCTCGGCAGAGCCGGCGGCCGGCATCTCGGCCGCACGGCAGGTTGGGGTAGCGCCGGCGCGCGGTACTGGCCGGGCCGTCGCGCCGAAGCGGCGCAGGAGGGTATGCATGGGAAGAAGAAATCCAAGCGTCGCAAACAGGGCGTTGCTCATTTGAAGCCTTTCAATCTGGAACTACATCAACATGGTGTTTCTGATCAGGCCCACGGCCAGACCTTCGATCTCGAACGGTTCTCCGGGCTCGACCACGATGGTCTGGTAGTCCGGGTTCTCGGGGTGCAACTCGATCAGGTGTTTGTTGTGCCGAAAGCGTTTGACGGTGACTTCATCGCCCAACCGCGCCACCACGATCTGGCCGTTCTTGGCGTCCTTGGTTGATTGCACAGCAAGCAGGTCGCCGTCCATGATGCCGGCGTCTCGCATCGACATACCGCGAACTTTGAGCAGGTAGTCGGGCTTGCGCTGGAACAGGCTGCTCTCGACGTAATAGGTTTGGTCAATATGTTCCTGTGCCAGGATCGGCGAACCTGCCGCCACCCGGCCGATCAGCGGCAGCGCGAGTTGCGCCAGACTTTGCAATGGCAGCGAGAACTGCTTGTTGCGCGATTCGTTGATGGACCGCAGTGCTTCGCTGCGCAGGCGGATTCCGCGTGACGTTCCGCTCACCAGCTCGATCACGCCCTTGCGCGCCAGCGCCTGCAAATGCTCTTCGGCAGCATTGGCTGAACGGAAACCCAGCTCGGAAGCAATTTCGGCCCGTGTTGGAGGAGCGCCAGTGCGGGCGATCGCACTTTGGATCAGGTCGAGAATCTGCTGCTGGCGCGCGGTAAGCTTCACTTGGAATTGCGGCACATCGATCATGGTCACTCCTTGGGGTTTGTCCGGGCGATTTACTGTCTTAATAACCAGTACCTGTATTTTTAACCAGTTTTCCGGAGTTTGCAAGCCATGTCGACAAAATCGGGGAAAAGAGTCGTCGTTCTGGGTACCGGGGGGACGATTGCCGGCCTGGCTGCGACTGCGGACGACAACGTCGGGTACACCGCGGGTCAGGTCGGAATCGCGCAGTTGGTAGGTTCGCTGCCGGGCCTGGCCGGGCGCCCATTGCAGCTGGTGGCCGAGCAGGTCGCCCAGATCGACAGCAAGGACATGAGTTTCGGGCTCTGGCAGTTGCTGGCCCAGCGCTGCGCGCACTGGCTTGCGCTCGCGGATGTGTCTGGCATCGTTATCACGCATGGCACCGACACAATGGAGGAAACCGCGTTCTTCCTGCACACTGAGTTGGGCCGGCTAGGTTATCTGTCCAAACCGATCGTCCTTACCGGTGCAATGCGGCCTGCGTCCTCGATGGCGCCCGATGGCCCGCAGAATTTGCTCGATTCCCTGAGCGTCGTGACGCATCCTGATGCGTCAGGCGTCACGGTGGTGTTTGCCGGCACGGTCTATGGTGCCGTGGAGGTACAAAAGGTGCATCCTTATCGGCTCGATGCGTTTGACGGTGGGGACGCCGGCCCGCTGGGTTTCGTGGAGGAGGGGAAGGTCCGGCAGGTGCGCGATTGGGACAGCGGCAGAACCGTGTCAGGCGCACGGCCTCGCTGGATTTCACGCCCTGGAGGGCCAGCACCCTCGCTGCCGCTGAACAGTGTTTGGCCCCGGGTGGAGATTGTCATGAATTACGCGGGCGCGGGCGGATTTGTTGTGGAAGGCCTGCTGGCACATGGCGCGGCAGCGGGGGAACCGGTCCGCGGAATAGTGGTCGCGGCCACGGGCAACGGTACCTTGCACCAGGATCTGGAAGTCGCCCTGCTGCGGGCCCAGTCGGAAGGTGTGAGGGTGGTTCGGGCGACGCGGTGCAGCAGGGGCCGCGTGCTGGCTCAGTCCGGGGATGCCATCCCTGACTCGCACGGGCTTTCCCCGGTCAAGGCGCGCATCGCCCTGATGCTCGACCTGATGGAGTCGCACTAAACGCGCGCGCGCCGGCCGTTGGCATGGCGGCGCTTGGCTAACTGGACAACGCCGCCAGCGCCCGCAGGCGGATTTCATCGACCGTGCCGGTCCCGTTGATCGCGCGGTATCGCGGTGCGAGCGCGGGTTCGGCTTTTGCCCAATCTTCGTAGTACTTCACCAACGGGCGCGTCTGCGCGCTGTACACGTCGAGGCGCTTCTTGACCGTCTCTTCCTTGTCGTCGTCGCGCTGGATCAGCGGCTCCCCCGTGATGTCATCAATTCCCGCGACCTTGGGCGGATTGAACTTGACATGGTAGGTTCGACCGGACGCAGGGTGCGACCGCCGACCACCCATGCGTTCGACAATGGCGTCGAACGGAACATCGATCTCAAGCACGTAATCCAGCCGTACCCCGGCGGCCTTCATGGCATCGGCCTGCGGAATGGTGCGGGGGAATCCGTCAAACAGGAAACCCTTCGCGCAGTCGGGCTGGGAAATGCGCTCTTTGACCAGGCCGATGATGATGTCGTCACTGACGAGCGCGCCCGAGTCCATGATCTTTTTCGCCTCCAAGCCCATTGGCGTGGCTGCCTTGACCGCGGCACGCAGCATGTCGCCGGTGGAAATCTGCGGGATGCCGTATTTCTGGCAGATGAAGGTGGCTTGGGTTCCTTTGCCTGCGCCGGGCGCGCCCAACAAGATCAGTCTCATGGAGTTCCTTGGATTATCGAGTTCAACTTGCCGCTTGAGTCAGGCGTGCGCCGACTCCTGCTTTTCAGGCGTTCAAGAATAGCATGTGCCAAGCGCGGCCCGGACGCGCTTCATCCCATGACGATGCGGCGCACGCGCTCCAGATCCTCGGGCGTGTCGACTCCGGGACCAGGACTTCGGTCCGTGATATGGACCGCGACCTTGTGACCGTGCCACATGGCGCGCAACTGCTCTAGCGCTTCAGCGATTTCCAGCGGCGCCCTGGCCAAACTCGGGAACAGGCGCAGGAAACGGGCGCGGTAACCGTAGATGCCGATGTGTCGAAGCGGTGCCGCCGCGTGCAGGTCAGCGGCCCCCGCGGTCGGTGCGCCGTTCCACCACAACTGGCCGGGGAAATCGCGTGCCATGGGAATCGGTGACCGGCTGAAGTACATGGCATGCGCCTGACGATCCAAGACCACCTTCACCACGTTGGGACTGAGGTAGTCTTCGAGCGTCGTGATGGCATGTGCAGCCGTGCTGATGCTGGCTTGTGGTCGATCCTGCAGCAACTGGGCGACGGCGTCGACCAGTTCCGGATCGATCAGTGGCTCGTCCCCCTGGACGTTGACGACCACAGCCTCGTCCGTCAGTCCGAGCAGGTCACAGGCCTGCGCCAGGCGGTCGCTGCCCGACGCGTGGTGCGTGTCGGTGAGCACCGCTTCGATACCGTGCTGGCCACATGCGGCAATGATCAGGGGGCTGTCTGCGGCCACGACGACCCGCACTGGACTGGCCCGCGACGTCGCGGACGCCACCCGCTGCGCCACCCTTACCACCATGGGCAACCCGGCGATGTCGGCCAAAGGCTTGTTGGGAAGGCGTGACGACGCGAGCCGGGCCGGTATGAGAACGGTGATACTCACGTGGGTACCTTCAAAATGCTTCCGATTGGGTGGCCGACCACGTCAGAGTCCGAGTTCCTCATCGCTGAGGGTGCGGGCTTCGTGTTCAAGCAGTATCGGGATGGCGTCGCGTACCGGATAGGCCAGCCGGGCGCTGCGGGACAGGAGTTCCTGCCGCTCCCGGTCGTATTCCAGCGGGCCTTTGGTTACGGGGCAGACCAGCAATTCAAGAAGTCGTGTGTCCATCGGTGCATGATAACTTTGGACCGGCCCGCTGCTCGAGCAGTTGGTCGACGGCCGCCCAGAAGGCTGGTTCGATCGTGACCACCAACGGCATCGCCAGCGCGTCCGGACGAAGGCGCCAGAGTTTGGTGGCATCTTTTTCGGTGCAGACGAGGGTCAAGCCCGTTGTTGCAGGCCATGCCGCCGCGTCAAGCGTCGCATGGTCAGGCAATTCCGTGGTGCCCGCGAGGGACAGGCCAAGGTCACGCAGCATCGCGAAAAACTGCCCTGGTTGTGCAATGCCCGCGACCGCCCACAACTGCCAGTCCGGTTGGCGCTGGCGCTTCAGCAGTTCGTCCACAGTGACCTGGGAGCCATCGGCACGCAGGGCGTGTCCGGCGAGTGAACGCCGAACCGAAAAACCGGCCCCGGGAGGTTGCGCTATGGTCTGTAGCAGCAGGTCGGTTGGCCTGGGCCAGGGCTCGCGCAACGGCCCGGCCGGCAACAGAAAGCCATTTCCGGTTCCCCGATCGTCAAAAACGCAGACCTCTATATCGCGGTACAGACCATAGTGTTGCAATCCGTCGTCGCAGACCAGCACTTGCACTTCGGGGTAGTGTTCAAGCAGCCCGCGTGCAGCTTCGATACGCGCCGGGGCGACAAATACCGGCACGCCGGTGATTCGCCTGATCAGTATCGGCTCGTCACCGACATCGCCGGCCAAGCTACCATCGACCACTTCCCGGCAGTCCCGCTTTTTCCGGCCATAACCGCGCGAGACGACCCCTACCCGCATCCCGCGCCACTGGAGGTGTCGGACCAGGGCCATGACGACCGGCGTCTTGCCCGCCCCGCCGGCCACCACGTTGCCGACCACGATGACCGGGACCGACACGCGCTCGACCGAAAGGAGCCCGGTTCTGTAAAGGCGCCGGCGCAGGGACACAAGCCCGCGGTACACGATCGAGACCGGCCAAAGGCCGAACGCGAGGGCGCCGCGGTGCCCCCACGCTTGGATCAAGGCGCGCCGCCATGCTGCGCCCATCGGATTAGGGCTTGGCCGTTTTTGCCGCCGGCTGGGTTGCGAAGGTGATCTGCGTCAGGCCGGCGCGCCGGGCCGCTTCCATCACCGTGATGACCGACTGGTGCTTGGCACTTGCATCGGCATTGATGATGACCACGGTGTCCTTGCCGGCCTTGGTGGCGGCGACGATCGCACTTGCCAGGACTTCCGGGCTGCGCCCCGGAATCGGTACGCTGTTGACGCTGTATGCGCCATCGCTGCTGACGCTCACCAGAACTTCCTTGGGGTAATCCCGCTGCGCATCGACATCAGCCACTGGCAGCTTGAGTTGGAGTTCGCTGAACTTGCTGTAGGTGGTCGAGAGCATCAGGAAGATCAACACGACCAGCAGCACGTCGATAAAGGGGATCAGGTTGATTTCAGGTTCTTCCCGTGACCCAGCGCGAAATTTCATAGTCCTTTTCGCAGCGTGTTGAGGTGCCGCACCAGGCGCTCCGAAGCGAGTTCCAGCGTCAGCAGGTGGCTGTCCACTGTCGCCCGGAAGTAGCGCCAGAAGATGAGCGCCGGTATCGCGATGATCAGGCCGAACGCGGTGTTGTACAAGGCGACCGAGATGCCATGCGCCAGTTGCGCCGGATTGCCACCCGTCGCGCCGCCGGTCGGGCTTTGAGAACCAAATATTTCTATCATTCCAACGACGGTGCCAAACAATCCCATCAGCGGGGCGGCGGACGCAATCGTCGCCAAGGCATTGAGGTATTTTTCCAGCCGATGTGCGACCAGGCGGCCAGTTCCTTCCATCGTTGCCCGCAAGTCTGCTTCACTGCAGCGCGGGTTCGAATTCAGCGCCCGAAAGCCGCTCGCCAGCACCTCACCCAATGCGGAATTGCGCTCCAGTTGCGCGACCATGTCGGTCGAAGGCATGCCGTTGCGCGAAACCGTCATTACTTCGTCAAGCAGCCGTGCCGGCGCGACCTTGCTGCTTTTCAGACTGAGAAATCGCTCTATGACCAGTGCCAGCGCGAGCACAGAGCAGGCAACCAGTGGCCAAATCGGCCAACCTGCAGCTTGTATGATTGAAAGCAAAGAAGATCTCCGCGCGGATAAAAATGGCATCGCGATTATGGCGTACGGGCGCGCAATGCCTGCCGTCGCACCTGCGAACCGGTTGGGCAGCTCTTGCCCCGTCTCACCCACAGAAAGTGTGGATAACTTTGTGGAAAACCGAGGGACAAAGTGCCCACAGGCCCGATTGGCGCGGGTCCGCTTTGATTTGATGGAAATTAGGGCAGTAAAAATCGCAATGAAATCAATTGTTTACTACGTGACTGCTGGGGTCTCGCTGGTACGTCGCCATTTTGGCCGGTTGGGGCCGGCGCTGTGGAGCAATCGCCGCCGAAATAGCCGGGAAGAGCGCATCAGGCCTGGAGGCAGGGTCGCACATGGCTGATTTGACGCCGCGAATCTGGCAAGTTGGGGCGTTATGCCGCGCCGTTGCTGACGCGCTTGACGCGCGATTCAACCCGGTTGCAGTCCGCGGCGAGATCACGGGCTTGTCGCGGGCCGCCAGCGGTCATTGTTATTTTTCGATCAAGGACCAGACCGGCCAGTTGCGCTGTGTCATGTTCAAGCGGACTGCCGGCTTGCTGGGATTTCCACCACGCGATGGCGAACTGGTGGAAGTCCGTGGACGCCTGGCCATGTACGAGCCAAGGGGTGACTTGCAGCTGATCGTCGAGTCGATGGCGCAGGCCGGGCAAGGCGCACTGTTCGAACAGTTCCTCGCGTTGAAGGCCAAGCTTGCAGCGGAGGGCCTGTTTGATGCTGGCCGCAAACGGGCGCTGCCACTGATGCCGCGGGGGATTGGCGTGGTGACGTCGTTGGGCGCTGCCGCTTTGCACGACGTGATCATCACATTGCAACGCCGGGTGCCCCATATCCCGGTTGTTGTGGCGGCGGCCTCGGTCCAGGGCGGCAATGCGCCGGCCGAACTGGCATCGGCGTTGGCCAACCTGTACCAGCTTGCACCGCCGGCCACGGACGGTCGGTCGGGTGCCGCGCGTGCAACATCGCGACCTCCTGCGTCGACAACGGTGCTGGATGTGATTCTGCTGGTCCGCGGCGGCGGGTCGGTCGAGGATTTGTGGGCCTTTAACGACGAGTCATTGGCCCGCGCGATTGCGCGCAGCCCGGTGCCGGTCATTTGTGGCGTTGGCCACGAGACTGACTTCACTATTGCAGATTTCATTGCCGACTTCCGGGCGCCAACGCCCACAGCGGCGGCCGAACTTGTGTCGCAACCGCGCGACGTCTGGCTTGGGGTGGTCAGCGCCATCGAAACGCGATTCAAGGGAACACTCGCCCGCCGCCTGGATACCGATACCCAACGGCTCGACAATGCTGCCGCCTGGTTGAGCCGGCGCTCGACCGTGGTCGGCGTGCAGCGGCTGGCGTTGCGGTCCAGCGCCGAGCGCCTTCGGCTTTCGGCACGCGTTCTGCTCATGCACAAGGGCGAGGCGCTCACCAGGCTGCAACGAGACCTGCCGAGCAGACTGCAAATAGGCCTGGAACGATCCCGCGGGAGGCTGGCACGCTCCGAACTGCGCCTTGGCCTGCTCGACCCTGCATTGGTACTTCAGCGCGGATTCGCATGGTTGGCCGACGAGCAGGGACGAGCGATTACCAGCCCGCGGCAGACGCGGGTCGGCCAGCATGTACGTGCGACAGTGGCAGGCGGACAACTGAATTTGCTCGTGGCTGCCCGGCCTTGAGCAAAGTTCCTACAATCAGGGCCTTGCGCAACAACCCAACGAGGATTTCATGGAACATACCTTGCCAGCACTGCCCTACGCCATCGACGCATTGGCGCCCGCCTACTCGCGCGAGACGCTGGAATTCCACCATGGCAAACACCACAACGCTTATGTTGTCAATCTCAACAACCTGCAGAAGGGTACTGAATTCGAGAGTTTGGGCCTCGAGCAGATTGTCAAGAAATCGACCGGCGCCATTTACAACAATGCGGCGCAGATTTGGAACCACACGTTTTTCTGGAACTGTATGAAACCGGCGGGCGGCGGTGAGCCATCCGGCGCGCTGGCGGCGGCGATCAATGCCAAGTGGGGTACGCAGGCGGCCTTCAAGGAGGCGTTCGTCAAGTCTGCGGTAGGCAACTTTGGCTCGGGCTGGACTTGGCTGGTCAAGAAACCCGATGGGACCTTGGACATTGTCAACATGGGTGCGGCCGGCACGCCGCTCACGACGGCGGACAAGGCGATCCTTACCGTAGATGTTTGGGAGCATGCGTATTACATCGACTATCGCAATCTGCGTCCCAAATACGTCGAGGCATTTCTGGACAAGCTGGTTAACTGGAGTTTTGCGGAAGCAAATTTCGCCTGATTGACGCGAATCAAATGCGCAAATGCCGGCTTGTAGCCGGCATTTTTCATGGCGAGCGACCCGAGAGATCTGGTGTTCGGAAACAGCGCAGACATGGTTACGCGGGTGGTTTGCCTTGTCTACTTGGGCGCTTCGAAGGGTCTGCCGCCCAGTTTGTAGCCAGCCTTGATGGCACGTTTTGCGAACCAGCCCTGATTCATCTCCAGAACATAACGAACCGGCTTTGACGAGCAATGTGCGTTAGTGGTCTGCGGTTTCATATCCACCAGGTTGACGATGGTGCCATCGTCGGCGACAAATGCGGCGGTCAATGGAAGGAGCGTGTTCTTCATCCAGAAGCATTGCTGGGAAGGCTGTTCAAAGACAAACAGCATGCCTTCGTGTTGCGGCATTTCGGGACGATGCATCAGACCCGTCTGGCGCTGATCTGGCGTCGTAGCCAGTTGCACGTTGATTTGATACATCCCGGCGACTATCTTGGCGCGTGGCAGGTTGAGTTGAGGTTGCTCCTGTGCCTGCGCCACGCCGGCGACAACGCAAACCAGCCATGCCAAGCAGATACTTTTGAGTTTCATATCTCCATTTTCCGGCAGAAACAAAAACGCCCGCGTGGCGGGCGTTTTTGTCAAAGCGGGCAAGAATTACTTCTTGGCTTCTTCTTTCTTGGCCATTGGCTTGGCAACCATCTTCGCCTTTTGGGCGGCGGCTTTTTCTTCCTTCATCTTTGCAGCGGCGGCCTTCTTTTCGGCAGCCTTGGCTTTCCTGGCGGCGGCTTTTTCTTCCTTCATCTTTGCAGCGGCGGCCTTCTTTTCGGCGGCTGCGGCTTTGGCATCCGGCTTTGCGGCAGGGGTGGCGGCTGGTGCAGCGGCGGCAGCGGCAGCTTTGGCGGGTGCCGCAGCTGAAGCTGCAGCTACAGCCTTGGCGGGAGCCGCGGTTTGTGCAAACGCGCCAGCAGCAAACAGACCGGCGATCAGGATAGCGAGGACCTTATTCATGGAGAACTTCCTTGGGAAAACTATTGGGTGGATAAACTTCTTCCCCTATCGGGAAGCACATCCGTAACGGCGCGTGGACGGCAACGGTTGACAGTTTCGTGCAAATTTTTGAAGCTAAAATTCGAAGCGTTCCCGGACAGACCAGCCATCAGCTGTGTTCGGCATACCAACTTATGGCCCGGTGGCCGCGCTTATCCGAGAAGAATATCCATGTACCAGCACATCAAGGTCCCTGCCAGCGGCCAAAAGATCACGGTCAATGGCGACATGTCGCTCAATGTGCCTGATCAACCAGTCATCCCTTTCATCGAAGGTGATGGAACGGGGCTTGACATTACACCGGTCATGCTCAGGGTGGTGGATGCGGCGGTGGCAAAGGCCTACGGCGGCAAGAAGAAGATCCACTGGATGGAGGTGTACGCGGGCGAGAAATCGACCCATATCTACGGCCCGGATGTGTGGTTGCCCGAGGAAACGTTGCACGCGGTGCGGGATTACGTGGTTTCGATCAAGGGACCGCTGACGACGCCAGTCGGGGGCGGCATTCGTTCGTTGAATGTTGCCCTGCGCCAGGAGTTGGACCTGTATGTTTGTTTGCGGCCGATCCAGTATTTCAAGGGCGTCCCGTCGCCTGTGAAGGAGCCGCACAAGACCAATATGGTGATATTCAGGGAGAACTCGGAGGACATCTATGCCGGGATCGAGTTCGAGGCCGAGTCCGACAAGGCGAAGAAACTGATCAAGTTCCTGCAGGAAGAAATGGGCGTCAAGAAGATCCGATTTCCGAACACCTCGGGCATTGGTATCAAGCCGGTTTCGCGCGAAGGGACCGAGCGCTTGGTGCGCAAGGCGATTCAGTACACGATCGACAATGACAAGCCCAATCTGACCATCGTGCACAAGGGCAACATCATGAAGTACACCGAGGGCGGCTTCCGGGACTGGGCGTACGCGCTGGCGCAACGGGAGTTTGGCGCGGAACTGATCGACGGAGGGCCATGGTGCAAGTTCAAGAATCCTAAGACGGGCAGGGAAATCATCGTCAAGGACAGTATTGCAGACGCGTTCTTGCAGCAAATCCTGTTGCGTCCAGCCGAGTACAGCGTGATCGCGACGCTGAACTTGAACGGAGACTATGTCTCGGATGCATTGGCCGCACAAGTTGGGGGCATCGGCATCGCACCCGGTGCCAACCTGAGCGACACGATCGCCATGTTCGAGGCGACCCATGGTACGGCGCCGAAGTACGCGGGCAAGGATTACGTCAATCCTGGTTCGGAAATTCTTTCGGCCGAGATGATGCTGCGCCACATGGGGTGGATAGAGGCGGCAGACCTGATCATCAGTTCCATGGAAAAATCGATCGCGAGCAAAAACGTGACTTATGACTTTGCCCGCCTCATGGACGGCGCCACACAAGTGAGTTGCTCGGGCTTCGGCCAGGTGATGATCGACCACATGTAATTCGGTCTTGTGTCGCCTGAAAGGCCGCCTGACTGCATGGTTGGGCGGCTTTTCTTATTCTTCACTTGAATGTGGAAAAGTTGACACCAATTCTCAGTGGTGCAGCAATGCCTTGAGGCCATCTATAGAATCGTTTCATGGCAACCAAGACTCCAGCAACACCTCCAGTGGCGCCTGTTCGTCTTCCCGATGGAGATGATGGAAACTCTGTCGTGCTGGAGCGCAGGACACAGAAAGTCAAGCCACCCCAGATGTACCAGGTGGTAATGTTGAATGATGACTACACACCGATGGAGTTCGTGGTGCTAGTCATACAGGAGTTCTTCAGCAAGGACCTCGAGTCTGCAACACAGATCATGCTCAAGATCCATCTCGAGGGTCGGGGTGTCTGCGGGGTCTATTCCAAGGATGTTGCCGCCACGAAGGTGGATCAGGTGCTTGAGGCGGCCCACAAGTCGGGGCATCCGTTGCAGTGTCTCAGCGAGCCGGTCGAGTTGTAAGTTTGAGACGGTTGCGAGACCTGGAACTCAATTCGGATTACAGTTAATCATCAACGCAAGGCAAAAGGAAACCACATGATTGCCCAGGAATTGGAAGTTAGCCTGCACATGGCGTTCGTCGAGGCGCGCCAGCAGCGGCACGAGTTCATTACGGTGGAACACCTGCTGCTCGCGTTGCTGGACAATCCCAGCGCTGCGGAGGTGTTGCGCGCCTGTTCTGCCAATATCGACGATTTGCGCAAGTCGTTGTCGACCTTCATCAAGGACAACACCCCGCAGGTTGCGGGTACCGATGACGTCGACACACAGCCCACGCTGGGTTTTCAGCGCGTGATTCAACGTGCGATCATGCACGTCCAGTCCACCGGCAGTGGCAAGAAAGAAGTGACCGGCGCCAATGTGCTGGTTGCCATTTTTGGTGAAAAAGACTCGCATGCGGTGTATTACCTGCATCAGCAGGGCGTCACACGGCTCGATGTGGTGAATTTTATTGCCCACGGCATCAAGAAGACTGATCCGCCCGAACCCAACAAGACGGGCGAAAGCCAGGCTGAGGCTGAAGAAGGTGGGGAAAAGAGCGACAAGCAGTCGCCCCTTGAGCAGTACACCCAGAACCTGAATCAGTTGGCCAAAGACGGCAAGATCGATCCGTTGATCGGGCGAGAGTACGAAGTCGAACGCGTGATCCAGATCTTGTGCCGTCGCCGCAAGAACAACCCTTTGCTCGTTGGTGAAGCTGGTGTAGGCAAGACCGCGATCGCCGAGGGTTTGGCTTGGCGCATCACGCAGAAAGAAGTACCGGAAATCCTGGCTGATTCGGTCGTTTACTCGCTCGACATGGGGGCGCTATTGGCCGGCACCAAGTACCGAGGCGATTTTGAGCAGCGCCTCAAGGGGGTTCTCAAATCCCTCAAGGACAAGCCCAACGGAATCCTGTTCATCGATGAAATACATACATTGATCGGGGCAGGCGCCGCATCCGGCGGTACTTTGGACGCGTCAAATTTATTGAAACCCGGATTGAGCTCCGGTGCCCTGAAATGCATCGGGGCAACGACTTTCACCGAATACCGGGGCATCTTCGAAAAGGACGCTGCGCTTTCTCGTCGCTTCCAGAAGGTTGACGTTGTGGAACCGACCATCGAACAAACAGTCGAGATCCTGAAGGGCTTGAAGTCGCGTTTCGAGGAGCATCACAACGTCAAGTACGCCGTCGCCGCCTTGCAGGCAGCGGCGGAGTTGAGTGCGAAGTACATCAATGACAGGCATTTGCCTGACAAGGCGATCGATGTGATCGACGAAGCGGGTGCTGCGCAACGGATCTTGCCAGTGTCGAAACGCAAGAAGACCATCACGAAGTCGGAAGTCGAGGAAATCGTGGCGAAGATCGCCCGCATCCCTCCAGCCAACGTGTCCAACGATGACCGTGGCAAGCTCAAGACCCTGGAGCGCGATCTCAAGAACGTCGTCTTTGGTCAAGATAAAGCGCTTGATGTACTTGCTTCCGCCGTAAAGATGGCGCGATCAGGTCTGGGCAAAGGCGACAAGCCGATTGGGGCGTTCCTGTTCAGCGGTCCAACGGGCGTCGGCAAGACCGAAGCCGCCAAGCAACTTGCGTACATCATGGGTATCGACCTGATACGTTTCGATATGAGCGAGTACATGGAGCGCCATGCCGTGAGCCGCTTGATCGGGGCTCCTCCAGGTTATGTTGGGTTCGATCAGGGCGGCCTCCTTACTGAAGCAATCACCAAGAAACCGCATTGCGTCCTGCTGCTTGACGAAATCGAGAAAGCGCATCCGGACATTTTCAATGTGCTTCTGCAGGTCATGGACCACGGCACGCTTACTGACAACAATGGGCGCAAGGCAGATTTCCGAAATGTCATCATCGTCATGACCACCAATGCTGGTGCCGAGGCAATGAACAAGGCGGTAATCGGGTTCACCACGAAGCACGAAGTCGGGGACGAGATGGCTGACATCAAGCGTTTGTTTACGCCTGAGTTTCGAAACCGCCTCGATGCAACCGTCAGCTTCAAGGCGCTTGACGAAAATGTCATCCTGCGGGTGGTCGACAAATTCCTGTTGCAGCTCGAGACGCAGTTGGCCGAGAAGAAGGTTGACGTCACCTTTACCGACAAGCTGCGCAAGCACCTGGGAAAGAAGGGATTCGATCCGTTGATGGGCGCGCGGCCAATGCAGCGGCTGATTCAGGACACCATCCGCCGGGCCCTGGCTGATGAATTGTTGTTTGGGCGATTGACGGAGGGCGGCCGACTTACGGTGGACATCGACGACAAAGACGAAGACAAGTCTGAAGTGCTGCTCGACATTACGCCATTTCCCAAGAAAGAGGGCAAGGCCAAGCCGGAAGAGGCGGCGGTAGGCTAAGGCTGGAAGCGGGCGCGGATGGCCTCTATTCGCGCCCGGTTGGCCCCAAAGTCTTTGCGGCCGAGTCGGCTGGCAGAGCGCACCTGTATTTGTCCCGCGGACCTGTCTAGCCAAAACTCAACGTCGTCGGTGAACCTGAGCAGCGGGGTTGTGCACTGGGCGTAGATATAGCCTGGCTGGCGCTTCACGATCAAAGTGCCACTTGTTCGTTCCAGCAACGCGACGAGTCTTGTCATCGCGGCGTCACCGTCGCCTGTGAAACTTAATGGCTCAATATTGGCGTATGCCAGTTGCGGGTGTCCCGCATACAGCGCTGCCTGGCTTGAGACGCTGTTGGGACTGAGCGATGGTCGTTGCAGCCGGCCATCGGTGACCCCTAGTTGCGCTGGCGGGGTGCCCGCGAGGAACCCAAGTTGCCCAGCTCCGACCACCGCGGTGGCCAGTGCGACCACCGCCAACCCAAACATACTGAGTACTTTCATGTGGGTGACTCCCTTGCCCATAGTTGACCACCATTTTGGATGCAGAGAATCGCGGATGGCGGAGGTAGCAGAAATCCTTGCCGCGGCGCCACATCATTTGAAGCCAACGCGATCCAGCATTTGCTGAACCTTGACCTGGTTCATGCCAATTTGGCTGATGGGCAGGGCTTCACTCTTGAATGACCCCCCGGTCATTGCCTGTAGCGCCGGGTTGTTGATTGTCACGCCAGTTGCGACTGGCCATTCGTTGTTGCCATTGGCAAAGTGGTCCTGAGCCTGTGGGCTGGCCAGGTATTCCAGAAACTTGATCGCATTGGCCGGATGCACTGCGTTCCGGGCCACCGCCCCACCAGCAATATTGACATGGGTTCCCCAGGACGACTGATTTGGAAACACCACGTCCACCCGGTTCATGATGGCCTTGTCTTCAGCGGAATCCGATCGCATGATGCGCGCGAGATAGTAGGTGTTGGTGACCGCAATCGCGCACTCGCCCGCCGCCACGGCTTTGATCTGGTCCGTGTCGCCGCCTTTGGGAGCGCGCGCGAGATTCGCCACGACACCGCGCAGCCACGTCTCGGCCGCTTGATCGCCAAGGTGCTCGGTCACGGCGCCAAACAGAGACAAGTTGTATGGATGTGACCCAGAGCGAATGCACAACTTGCCCTTGTTCTTTGCGTCGCCGAGTTCCTCGTAGGTGTCGACGTCCTCCTTTTTCACCTTGAGTTTGTCATAGACAATGACGCGAGCGCGGGTTGAAAAGCCGAACCACGACGAACTTCCATCGGGCGCGGCTTTCCCGCGGAGCTTCGCGGGGATCGCTTGCTCCAGGATGGTCGACTTCACACCTCGAAACAAACCGTCCGCCTCCCCACGCCACAGGCGCGCCGCATCGACCAACAGAATGACGTCTGCCGGCGAAGCGCTACCCTCGGCTTTGAGACGGGCCAGAATTCCGGCGTCGTCTGAGTCGACCCGGTTGATCTTGATACCGGTGTTCTTGGTGAAGTTGTCGTACAGGGCTTCATCGGTCGGATAGTGGCGTGCGGAATAGATGTTGAGCGTGGCTTCCTGCCCAAATGCCTGGACGCCCCCAAGCAGAAGGCCGGCGACGATTGCGAGTTGTTTGATTTGCATGATGTTGGAGTTCCGAGTTGGGTAAGTGACCGCATGAATCATAAAGCAAACACGAATCATTCGCAATTACCATTTTTCATTGGATTTGATATGCCGCAAAAGCCGACCTCATTTTTCAGGGTCTTGCCTGCTTTCATCCTGTTGATCAGTTTGCTGGCGGGTTGTGCCGTCGGCCCGTCGATCGGCCCGAAGCTCGAACCGCCCGTGATCGCCACAACTGTGAAACGAGCGCCGAGGGTCGGGCTGGCATTGGGCGGCGGCGCGGCGAGGGGATTTGCCCACGTAGGTGTGATCCAGGTGCTTGAAGAGGCGGGTCTGCGACCTGATGTGGTCGTTGGTACTTCGGCCGGCAGTCTTGTTGCCGCCATTTACGCCAGCGGCAAGACCGGTGCGCAGTTGCAGCAGGTCGCCGAGGGCATGGAGGAGGCGTTGCTGACGGACTGGACTTTGCCGATCTTCAGCCGCGGACTGCTGCGCGGGGAAGCGCTGGCCCGCTATGTCAATACGCAAGTCGGCGGCAAGTTGATCGAGGCGATGGCGCTGCCGTTGGGCATTGTGGCCACTGACCTCAGCAGCGGCGAAGGTATTTTGTTCCGCCGTGGTGATACCGGGTCGGCGGTGCGCGCATCAAGCGCTGTGCCATCAGTATTCCAACCGGTGAAAATCGGCGCCCGCGAATACGTGGATGGCGGTCTCGTCGCGCCGGTGCCAGTGCGGTACGCGCGCGAAATGGGGGCAGAACTGGTTATCGCGGTCGACATTTCCAATAGTCCTTCGGACAATCCGGCGGACGGTGCATTGCAGGTCCTGTTTCAGACTTTCGCCATCATGGGCAAGAGCATCAATGCATATGAATTGCGCGAGGCAGACGTGATCGTGCGCCCGGCGCTGGCAGGCGTTCGCAGCGCCGACTTTGCGTCCAGGCGCCGCTCGATCGAAGCCGGGCGCGCGGCCATGTTGGGTGCCTTGCCCGAGTACAGGGCGAAGCTGGCCAGCCTGGCACGCTAACCGCCGCCGCCGCAGGAATCTGGCCCACGGGCCAGGCATGACATTGGCATGGTTCGGACGCGCCATTTCCTCTGGGCAGCCAGCGCGCCGGACAGCCCGGCATGTCCGTTGCAGCCGGGAAATGGGTGGCTGCCATTGGCCTTTGAACCCGGCAAGTTGTCCAGGTGCTGGTGTCTTGCCGAACTATAATTTCGCGTCGCTTCCGCAGCGGGCATCAAATAACAACGAAAGCGAGCTGGGTTCGTACAGAGACCACCATGAAGCGAGAACGCACAGATACCCGCATCCTGATCTATAGCCACGATACCTTCGGGCTAGGTCATTTGCGACGTTGCCGGACAATCGCCCATGCGTTGGTCGACCGGTTCAAACACCTTTCGGTTCTGATCCTTTCCGGCTCGCCGATCATCGGCAGTTTCGACTTTCGCTCGCGTGTGGATTTCGTTCGCGTACCTGGCGTCGTCAAGCTGCGCAACGGTGAATACACCCCGCTGAACCTGCACATCGACGTCGAGCAGATGTTGTTGATGCGCGCTTCCATCATCCGGCACACGGCCGACATGTTTGATCCGGACATCTTCATCGTGGACAAGGAGCCCTTGGGATTGCGCGGCGAGGTTCTGGAGACGCTGGAGATGCTCAAGCAGCGCGGCACACGCCTTGTATTGGGGCTGCGCGACGTGATGGACGAGCCCAAGTTGCTGGCCCCGGAATGGCGGCGCAAGAAGGTTTTGCCCGCGTTGCGCGATTTGTACGACGAGATCTGGATCTATGGCTTGCCGCAGATTTGCGAACCGCTCGATGGCATTACCTTGCCGGCCAGCGTGCGCAAGAAGATCACCTACACCGGTTACCTCGCGCGCGAGGTCTCGACCGCCGGCGCGCCACCGCGGCTGCCGGACATTACCAAGCGTCCATATATCCTAGTCACGACCGGGGGCGGGGGCGACGGTGAGGGGTTGATCGATTGGGTGTTGCGCGCCTACGAACACGATGCGCTGCTTCCTTATCCGGCGCTGCTGGTGCTTGGCCCCTTCATGCAACCGGAGCGCCAAACCGAGTTCATGAACCGTGCCGCCCGATTGAAGCGGGTCGACGCCATCACGTTTCACAGCAACCTCGAGGCGCTGGTTGCGGGTGCGGCGGGCGTGGTGGCGATGGGTGGCTACAACACATTCTGCGAGGTGTTGTCGCTCGACAAGCGGGCGCTGATCATCCCGCGCACCACACCGCGGCTCGAACAATTCATCCGCGCGTCGAGCGCGGCGAAGCTTGGCCTGATCAGCATGCTCAGTGAAGACGGCGAGAACGACCCGGCCGTCATGGCGGCGGCACTGCGCGCCTTGCCGCGGCAACACCTTCCTTCCGAGGTCGTGGTCCCGGGCTTGCTCGAAGGCCTGCCGAATGTGGCCAAACTGGTCGCGCCGTGGCTCAAGACCGCAGAGGAAGAGCCGGCCCACGCCGTTGCACGTATTGGCTGAGCCGATGGGCCGGTCCGCACCGGGCCGCGTGGCGTTTGTGCTCAAGGGCTACCCGCGTCTGTCGGAAACTTTTATCGCGCAGGAAATCGCCGCCCTGGAGCGTCGCGGGCTGCAGATTCTGATCGTCTCACTGCGGCATCCCACCGACGCGCGCTGTCACCCGATCCATGCGGAAATCCGCGCGCCGGTGCTTTACCTGCCCGAATATCTGCGCGATGACCCATTGCGGGTGTTGCGGGCCTGGTGGCGCGTGCGGCGCTGGCCTGGTTACCGGACGGCGCGCAAATTGTGGCTGCGCGACTTGTGGCGCGACCGGACTGCCAATCGCGCGCGCCGATTCGGGCAGGCCATGGTTTTGGCAAGCGAGCTACCGGCAGATGTGGTCCGCTTGCATGCCCATTTTCTGCATACGCCTGCGTCCGTGGTTCGCTACTCGGCGTTGGCGCACGGGCTCCCATGGTCCGGGTCGGCCCACGCGAAGGATATCTGGACCACGCCGGAATGGGATCTGCGCGAAAAGCTGTCTTCGTGTGATTGGCTCGTTACATGCACTGGCACCAATCGGGATTACCTGGCCTCGCTGGCGCCTCCCGGGCGGGTGGAACTGGTGTACCACGGGCTCGACCTGGACCGTTTCCCTTTGGCGCCCGTCGAACGTCCGGCGCGCGACGGGTCCGCGACCGGCGATCCGGTGGTTGTCCTGTCGGTCGGCCGCCTGGTCGAAAAGAAGGGAACCGATGTATTGCTGGACGCGCTGGCGCTGTTGCCCGCCGGACTGCACTGGAGGCTGGTGCATGTGGGTGGTGGTCCATTGCGAGACGCGCTTGCGCGGCAAGCCGAAGCGTGCGGCTTGTCGGACCGTATTACGTGGCGCGGGGCGATGACGCAGGACGAGTTGATCATCGAATACCGCTCTGCCGACCTGTTCGCACTGGCCAGCCGGATCGCCGAAGACGGAGACCGCGATGGATTGCCCAACGTGTTGATGGAGGCGCAAAGCCAGGGCTTGCCGTGTGTCGCCACAAGGGTTTCGGCGATCCATGAACTGATCGACGACGGAACCACCGGCGTATTGGTGCCACCTGAGTCGCCGGGCACCCTGGCAGAGGCGATCGCGGCGCTCGCCACCGACCCTGCGCGCCGGCGCGTGCTTGGTGAGGCGGGTCGCAGGCGTGTCGCGGCCAACTTCGGCATGCAGGCCAACGTCGCACGGTTGGCGCAAAAATTTGGCCTCATGCCAGCGCCAGACCCGCACGCCGGTGCATGAGAACTCCTGTGTCAACCCCCGTCGCAGAAGTCGTCTTGCGAGAGCCCAGCTGCTATGCGGGGTCGCAAGCCTTGCGGTCAGTCCAAGCCCGCCAGGTGACGCGCAACCAGGCACGCGCCAGGCCGCCCCCAAGCACGCTCGCACCAGCGCTCGCAGAGAAAGGCACCCAAATCAGTCCCCACTGCCAAGGTCGCGTGCGCGCGGCCGCACGATGGCGGCGCGGCGCAGTCCAACTTGTCAGCCCGAGGCCGGTGCGTCAGACTGGTTTTCCCGCATGCCCATCGTGTGTTCCATGGCTGCCACGCACAACATGCGCTGTAACAAGCCGGATTCTAGGTAGGCATCGTCGCGCCGCGCCGCATCGAGCATGCGGCCCACGTCCACCCGTTGCGGCAGGATGCTCGAGCCCGCGACAAGTTCAAGCACCTGGTTGCGATTGCTGCGCAGGAAGCGGTGGTAGACCCACCTGAAGCCCTGCTTGTCGCGCCGCCACTGTGTCGGAAGCGGCGCAAACGCCGCGAACAACGATCGCAGTTCGTGCTTGTTCCAGGCACCGACGAACTTCTTGCGGTAGCCACTGTACATATAGGGCGCGAGGCGATAGTCCAGCAGGGGACTGCGGTTCTCGATGCCCGACATCATGGCGTTGCGGTCGTTTTGCCATAACCATTCGTGCAGTCGCCCGTTGGCGGAGTCTGTGACCAGCGCCTGCGCCAAAGTGCCTTCGAAGTTGTGCAGCGGGTCGCCCACTGTGCCGCGCAATATCGAAGCGTCGACAAAGGAGTCGAGGTCCGCCGGATCCTCGACCGCCCGTGTGATTCCGTGCGCCACCCTGTCGATGCAGCGACCGCCAGCTGCCGAATTTCGCAGCGCCTGTTGCGCGATGGCGCTGATCTGTGCATTCTCGGCATTGGCTGCCAGCGACGCGGCGATCCATTGCTGGTCGCCCTCGGCCATGGCCTGCGCCACGGCAAAGCGGTAGTAGCGATTCCAGTAACCGGCAAATATTTCGTCGCCGCCAGTTCCGTCCAGCACCACCGGCACGTCGTAGCTGGCGATCTGCCGGTACAGCTGCGGCATCGCCAGCGCATTGCCGATAAAGGGGAACGGCTTCTCCTGATGCCGGCATACCTGCAGGAATGCGTCCATGCTGGTCGTCCCGTAGTCCAGCGGCACGCGCACAGCGCTGATGCCGAGTTGTTCGATGCATTTTTGCGCGTACATTGCGTCGTCGCTCTTGCCCGCGTCACCCGTGAAGCAGGTGACGCGGTCCGCCTGGCCGCGCGCGTGCAGCACCGAAAGTATCAGCGAACTGTCCACGCCACCCGAGAGCAGCAGGCCGACCTTGCGGTCTGCCACCAGGCGGGACAGCACCGCGTCCTCGATGGTGGCGACCAACTGCTCGTCGTCGTGGGGTGCGCTCGAAGCGTAGTCGCCAAGATCGAAATACCGGCGCTCTGTCATGGTCCAGGCCGCCAGGTCGAAGCTCAGCGCGCCGCCTGCCATCACCTGAGCGACGCCCTGGATGTGTGTCGCACCTCCGGCGCGCGGAAACATCCAGCCATCACGCAGGAAACTGTCGAGGTCGGCCTGGACGAATCCGGGTCGCTGGCCGAGGTATGCAAGGATCGGGCTGATCTCCGAGGCAACGCAAAACGTGCGTGTATCCGCGTAGTAGAACAATGGCTTCTTGCCATACCGGTCGCGTGCCGCCGTGAGTTCGCCGCTGCGCTCGTCGAGCAGGCAAAAGGCCCACATGCCGTTGGCCTCGTTGAGCCCGTCCACGCCTTTGGCGGCAAGCAAGGCCAGCAGCACCTCGGTATCGCCAGCGGTGTCGAAGCGCAGTCCGTCGCGCGCGAGTCCGGCGCGCAGCGCGCGGTAGTTGTAGATCTCTCCGTTGTAGGCGAGCGTCTGGTGGGCGCGTCGGAACGGCTGCCCCGAGCGCTCGCTCGGGTCGAGGATCGACAGGCGTCGGTGTCCGACGTACCCGGACACGGTGACGGGTCCGTCGGGCGTCGCATACGCTTGCGTGAAGGTGTATTCGCCGGCGCCGTCCGGTCCGCGATGGCGCAGCGCGGCAGTCGCAACGCGGGCTCGCGTGGTGTCGACCGGGCGAGCACGCTCGGCCACGAAAAACAGTCCGCACATAAGGTAGTGTCTGGTTGGTCCAGGCGGCGCGCCTCGAAGCGCAAAGATGGGCGCCCAGCAATTGCGGGCAGCATTGAAAAGGGCAGCGCACGCGCGCTCGCAGGCCGCGATTGTAAGGCGCGCTGCCGCGCTGGAGGGGGTGCCTGCGCGCTGTGTTCAAGGTGGGTGGCGATCTAGAATGCGCGATGCGTATTGCCTTCTACGCGCCGTTGAAATCTCCCACCCACGAAGTTCCGTCCGGCGACAGGCGCGTTGCCAGATTGCTCATGGACGCGCTTCAGCTGGCCGGGCACGAGGTGCAACTCGCATCTTCTTTTCGCAGTTTCGATGGTGCCGGTGATGCAGCACATCAAGCGGCTCTGCGTGACGAAGGTGCCTCGATCGCAGATGGCCTGGTACAGCGCTGGCTGGGTCTGCCGGCGGCCGACCGCCCCGAACTGTGGTTCACCTACCATTTGTATTACAAGGCCCCGGACTGGTTGGGTCCGGCGGTTAGCCGCGCGCTCGGCATACCCTATGTTGTGTCCGAGGCATCGTATGCACCCAAGCGTGCCGATGGCGCCTGGGCGATCGGGCACCTGGCGACATACCATGCCATCCAGACGGCAGCGCTGCTGTTGTGCCCGACCGGTGACGACGTCGCTTGCCTGCAACTGGTGGCTCCCGCGGACACGCGCGTGCTGCGGCTGTTTCCATTCCTCGACCCGGCCGCTTACCAGGCTGCCGCGTCGGACCGGTCCGTTCATCGCGCCCGGCTCAGCGCAATCCATGCGATCAAGGCGAGCGACACCTGGATCGTCGTCGCGGCGATGATGCGCCGCGGCGACAAGGTGGCGTCGTACCAGTTGTTGGCCCAGACCCTCCCTCTTTTGGTCGACCTGTCATGGCAACTCGTGGTGGCGGGGGATGGCCCGGCGCGTGCCCAAGTCGAGGCTTTGATCCACGGGGCGGCGCCGGGGCGCGCCCATTTTCTGGGAGTCTGCGACGTGCAGGCGCTTGCCGCGATTTATGCCGCCAGCGACCTGTGCCTCTGGCCGGCAGTGAACGAGGCCTACGGCATGGCGATGCTCGAGGCGCAGGCGGCTGGTATACCGGTCGTTTCCTGCGCTGCACGTGGTGTGCCGGACGTGGTGCGCGACGGCCGCACCGGATTGCTTGCCAAGCCGGGTGACGCGCCGGGCCTGGCGCGCCTGACGCGTGAGCTCGTGGTTGGGCGCCAGCGCCGGGTCGCCATGGGCCATGCCGCCGCACGGTTCGTCGATCAGGAACGCAGCACGGTACATGCCGCAGCCGCGCTCAACCTTGCATTCGCGGGCCTGCCGCGCAGTGGTGCCCAAATTGCCCGCGGGGTTGCGCTGCCATGACACTGCTGGCCGTGTTGCGCCACGGCGAATCCCAGTGGAGTCGGGAGGGGCGTATCCAGGGGCGAACCGACGTGCCGTTGAGTGCTGACGGGCGCGCCGCGTTGGCCCTTTGCAGACTGCCCGATGCGATGCGCAACATGCAGGTGGTGACCAGTCCGCTGCGGCGTTGTGTCGAGACTGCACAGTTGCTGAGTCCCGCGGGCGCCGCGGTCGAGCCCCGGATTGCGGAAATGTCGTGGGGTCAGTGGGAGGGTCGCCGGCTTGAGGAATTGCGCTCCGAACTCGGCCAGGTGATGGTTGCCAACGAGGCCCTCGGACTGGATTTCAGGCCGACCCTCGGTGAGAGTCCGCGCGAGGTGTTGGCGCGTATCGGGCCCTGGCTGGCCGAGGTGGGCGCGCAAGCGCGACCGGTCCTGGCGATCACCCACCGCGGCGTCATCCGGGTGCTGTTTGCCGCCGCGACCGGATGGGACATGCGAGGCCGGCCGCCGGCCAAACTGGATTGGGGTGCGGTGCATCTCTTTCGGCTTGCTTCGAGTGGCACACCGAGCGTTGTGGACTTGAACATTCCGCTGCTCCGGGTCCTGGCCGATGGAGTGCAGCAGTGACCGCCCGGCGGGTGCTGCTTTATGTCCAGCATTTGCTGGGCATCGGCCACTTCAAACGCACGGCCACGATTGCCACTGCCCTGACCCGTGCCGGCATGGATGTGACGCTGGTCAGTGGCGGGTTCGAGGTACCCGGCATGGTGGTCGATGCGGCGCACGTGGTCCAGTTGCCGCCGGCCGGCACGGCCGACCTGTCGTTCAAGTCACTGATCGATCAGTCCGGCAACGCAGTCGATGCCCAGTGGAAGCAGCGGCGATGCGACTTGTTGCTGGCGGCCTGGCGTCGCGCCGACCCGCATGTGGTGGTGATTGAACTCTTCCCCTTCGGTAGGCGCCAGATGCGATTCGAATTGCTGCCGCTGCTCGACGCTGCCATCGCGGCAACGCATCGCCCGGTGATCGTTTCGTCGGTGCGGGACGTGCTCGGTGGCGGTCAGGGTGACCCGGCCCGGCAAGAGCAGATGCTGGCGCTGTTCGAGCAGTATTTCGACCAGCTCCTGGTGCACGGAGATCCGGCACTGATCCCCTTCGACCGGACGTTTCGCCACGTGGACGCGATCGCCGCGCGTTTGCACTACACCGGTTACGTGGTGGATCGTCAACCGGCCGTGCTCGCAGCCGGGCAACCCGGCACGGGCGAGGTGATGGTGTCGGCCGGTGGCGGGGCGGTCGGCCGGCACCTGCTGGAAACCGCCCTGCGCGCCAGACCGCTGAGTGTGCTGGCACGCCACCCCTGGCGCGTGCTGGCCGGCTCCAGCGTGTCGCAAAACGATCTTGCGGCACTGTCAGCGCTCGCCGGTGCGGCCTCGGGCGGTGGCGTGGTGGTCGAGCGCCACCGCATCGATTTCGCGTGCCGCTTGGCGCACTGCCGACTGTCGATCAGCCAGGGCGGCTACAACACCATTATGGAAACCTTGCATGCGGGAGCACGGGCCGTCATCGTGCCGTTCGCAGGTGGTGCCGAGACCGAGCAGACGCTGCGCGCGCGGCTGCTGGCCGAGCGTGGGTGGATCGACGTGGTCGAGGAGGCCGAACTGAGCCCTCAGTCGTTGGCGCAGGCGATCGACCACGCAGTCATGCGCCAGCGGGTCAGCCCCGGCGCCGTCAACCTGGATGGCGCACGCTGCAGCGCGGAACTGATCCGCCGATGGGCCGGGGAGCGCCCATGGTGAGTGCGGCGTGGCGGCAATTCCAGGACGAGATCGCGCGTTGGGACGAGGCCGGTCGGACAGTCGACTTCTGGTGGCGCGATGACGACGCATGCCAACCGCACGCCGCCCTCACGCGGTTGATCGCGCTGGCCCACGGGACCCAGGTACCGCTGGCGCTGGCGGTGATTCCTGCAGACGCTGTGCCCGCGGCCTTCGAGACGCTGGCGCCAGTTGTGACTTTGCTTCAGCACGGCGTCGACCACCGCAACCGTGCATTGGCCAACGAGAAGAAGACCGAGTTCTGCGCGCACGAACCATTGCCGGCCGCACTGGCGCGGCTGGCGCACGGCCGCGCGCGACTCGAGTCGGTGGCCCCTGGCCGGTCGCTTGCCGTGCTGGTGCCGCCGTGGAACCGCATCTCGATGCCCCAGCTGATCGCCGAGCTTGCCGGCGCGGGTTATCGCGGGCTGAGCACTTTCGGGCCGCGTGTTGCGGCACAGTCGAGCGCCGGCCTCGTGCTGGCCAACACCCACGTCGATGTGATCGACTGGCGCGGGACCCGTGGCTTTGTGGGCGAGGACGCGGCGCTCGACCAGGCGACCCGGCACCTTGTCGCGCGCCGAACGGGCCTGGCGGATCCAGCCGAGGCAACCGGCTGGTTGACGCACCATGCCGTCCACGACGAGCCGGTCTGGGCTTTCCTTGCGCGGTTGCTCGAGCGCACACGCAACCAACCCGCAGTGCGTTGGCGCTCTGCCGCGGACCTGTTTTGCGACCGTCGGGCGAATTGAGCTGCAGCCCTTTCATTGCGTTCGCGCAGCCGTCGCCAAGGGTGGCGGGGCCCGATTTCTTTCTTCTATACTCCGAGCGGAGGCGTGGCGTTCGAACCACACCCGGCACAACATACAGGCGGCAATCGACATCAGGGGACGGGCTGGTCGGCCATTTGAGCGCATGGCCCGACGGCCCCAACAACTACTGGACATGTCCAACGTTCTCACGGTCAAGGACCTGAAGGTCTACCTCAATGTCGACGCTGGCACCGTGAAGGCTGTGGATGGTGTGTCGTTCCGGATTCCGGCCGGGCGCACGATGGCGCTGGTCGGTGAGTCGGGATCGGGCAAGTCGATCGTTGCGCAGGCGATCATGGGGATCTTGCCGCGTGTGGCACGCATCGAGCAGGGCGAGATCCTGTTTCGCGACCCCAACCGTCCCGGCTCCGAGGTGGACATTTCGCGCCTCGACATGCTGGGCGCGGAGATGCAGGCCATTCGTGGTGGCCGCATATCGATCATCTTCCAGGAGCCCATGACGGCCTTGTCGCCGTTGCACACCATCGGCAACCAGATCGGCGAAGCGCTGGCGCTGCACCGCTCGGCCATCGGCAAGCAGGAGCGTCGCGCCGCGGTCATAGAAATGTTGCGCCTGGTCGGATTTCCCGATCCGGTCAAAGCGGAAAATGCCTACCCGTTCGAGCTGTCCGGCGGGCTGCGCCAACGCGCGATGATCGCGATGGCGCTGGTGTGCCGTCCGGCGCTGCTGATTGCGGACGAGCCCACGACGGCGCTGGACGTGACGATTCAGGCGCAGATTCTGCAGCTGATCAAACAATTGCAGGGCGACCTGCAGATGGCCGTGATGATGATCACCCATGATCTCGGCATCGTGGCCAACATGGCCGATGAGGTGGTCGTCATGTACCACGGCAAGGTGATGGAAGCGGGCACGCTCGAGCAACTGTTCCGCGACCCGCGCCATCCCTATCTCAGGGCCCTGATGCGGGCGGTGCCGCGCTTCAATATGGCGCCGGGTGAACGACTGACCCCGATCCGCGAGATCCAGGTTGCCGCCGGCCACCTGATGCAGAAGCAGGACAGCCGTCCGGTCAACATCGATCCGACCGCCCCGATGCTGATCGTGCGAAACCTGAGCAAACGCTTTGGTTCGCGCAAGTCATCCTTCTTCGGTGGCAAACCGGCGCGGGAGACGCTGGCGGTGGACGACGTCAGCTTCGAGGTGGCGCCGGGCGAATGCCTTGGACTGGTGGGGGAGTCCGGCTGTGGCAAGACCACGACGGCAAAGATGATCCTGCGCTCCGGCGCGCCGGACGCGGGCGAAATATTCTTCAACGACCGCGGGCGCACCCGCAACGTGCTCCAGCTCGAAGGGGCGGATCTGTTCGATTACCGTCGCCGCGTCCAGTTTGTCTTTCAGGACCCGTTCGGCTCGCTCAATCCGCGCATGACGGTGCATGACATCGTGAGCGAGCCGCTGCTGATCCACGGCATCGGCGACGAGGACGAGCGGTTCTCCCGCGTGAAGGAGTTGATCGGGCTGGTCGGGTTGGATGTGCGCCACCTGCGCCGTTATCCGCACAGTTTTTCGGGTGGCCAACGCCAGCGCATCGGAATTGCCCGGGCGCTGGCCCTCAGTCCCGATCTCCTGATTTGCGACGAACCCGTCTCGGCTCTGGATGTGTCGGTTCAGGCGCAAGTCCTCAATCTCCTGCTCGACCTGCGCGGGGCGATGAACCTGACCTACCTGTTCATTTCGCACAATCTGGCCGTGGTGCATTACATCGCCGACCGCATCGCGGTCATGTGCGCTGGGCGGCTGGTCGAAATCGCCGGCTCGGCAGAGTTGTTCGCCAACCCGGTCCATCCTTATACGAAAGCATTGCTCGCGGCGGTACCCAACCCCGACCTCGACCGCAAGCTCGATTTCAATGCGCTGATGGAGGGAAAGGCGTCGATTCCTGGCGCCTGGCCAGAGCCGTTTCGGCTTGACGGCCAGGCGCGCATGGGCATGATCGATATTGGTGACAGGCATTTCGTTCGCGCGCATGCGGACGTTGACGTTTCGGAGCTCAGAACATGACCCAAAAATTGGTATCGCGGCGGCCCCTGGGTGGAGGCAAACATGTGGTCCTCGCTTGGGCGCTGGTCGCTTGCGCCTCGCTTGCGGCGGCAACCCTGCCGGCCAATTTGGTGGAGACACCGATGCTGCGCGAGGAAGTTGGCGCCAAGAAACTGCCCCCGGTCAAGCAGCGCCTGCCAGATAGTCCGCTGGTGGTGGCGATGGATGGAAAGACCAGCGAACCTGGCCAGCATGGAGGCACGCTCAACATGCTGATCGGGCGTGCGCGCGATGTGCGCATGCTTGTCGTATATGGTTATGCGCGCCTGATCGGATACGACCGCAACATGCAGATCGCACCGGACCTGCTGGAGAGCATCGACGTCAAGGAGGATCGCATCTTCACCATGAAGCTGCGCGCCGGCCACAAGTGGTCGGATGGACAGCCCTTCACCAGCGAAGACTTCCGGTATTTCTGGGAGGACGTCGCCAACGACAAGGATCTCAGTCCCGCGGGCCCACCGGCCGAGTTGCTGGTGGATGGAACCCCGCCCAAAGTGGAATACCCGGACAAGGTCACCGTACGCTACACCTGGCTCAAGGCCAACCCCGACTTCCTGCCCCGCATGGCCGGGCCTTCGCCGCTGTTCATCTACCGTCCGGCGCACTATCTGAAGCAATTCCACAAGAAACACACGCCCAAGGTTCTGGAGGCCGAGAAGACCGATGCCGCAAAGCGGAGTTGGGCCGCGATCCACAACCGTGAAGACAACATGTACCAGTTTGACAACCCGAAGTTGCCCACGCTGCAGCCATGGATCAACACCACCAAACCTCCGGCAGACCGCTTCATCGCGGTGCGCAATCCCTATTTCCACCGGGTCGACGAGAACGGCCGCCAACTGCCCTACATCGACCGGGTGGTGTTGCCGGTCGTCGATGGAAAACTCATACCCGCCAAAACCGGCGCCGGGGAGTCCGATCTGCAGGCGCGCGACATCCAGTTCAACAATTACACCTTCCTGAAGAAGAGCGAGAAGGCCAACAACTACCGCACGCTGCTGTGGCGCACCGGGCAGGGCTCGCACTTTGCGCTGTTCCCCAACCTCAATGTGAATGACCCGGTCTGGCGCACGCTGTTCAGGGATGTGCGCTTTCGCCACGCGTTGTCAATGGCCATCGACCGCGCCCAGATCAACCAGGTGCTCTACTTCGGGCTCGCGTCCGAGAGCAACAACACGGTGGTCGCCGAGAGCCCGCTCTACAAGAAGCAGTACCAGACGCAGTGGGCCCAGTTCGACCGCAAGGCGGCTGACAAGTTGTTCGACGAGATAGGGTTGAAACGCGGCGCCGACGGCGTGCGGCGCCTGCCCGACGGGCGTTTGCTGGAGATCATTGTCGAGACCGCCGGGGAAAGCACCGAACAGACCGACGTGCTCGAGCTGATTCGCGAAACCTGGCGTGAGAGCGGCATCAAGCTGTTCAGCAAGCCCTCCCAACGCGACGTGCTGCGCAACCGCGTGTTTTCGGGCGAGGCCATGATGTCGGTGTGGGGCGGCATGGAAAACGGCCTGCCGAATGCCGATACCAGCCCGGACGAGTTGGCACCAACGAGCCAGGTGCAATTGCAGTGGCCCAAATTCGGCCAGTATTTCGAGACCAAGGGCAAGGCCGGTGAGGCTCCCGACATTCCCGAAGCGGTCGAGCTGATGAAACTCAATGATTCCTGGCGCACCGCCAACCGCGAGGCGCGCGAAAAGATATGGCACCGCATGCTGGCTATCCATGTCGAGCAGCAGTTCTCCATCGGTGTGGTGAACAACGTGATGCAGCCGGTGGTGGTCAGCAATGCGCTGAAGAACGTTCCCGAAAAGGGCATGTACAACTGGGACCCGGGTTCGTTCTTCGGCATCTATCGCCCCGACACATTCTGGTTTGCGGAAGCGCGCAGGAACTGAAGTGTTTTCCTATACCCTGCGCCGCATCCTGCTGATGATCCCGACATTGCTGGTCATCAGCTTTGTCACGTTCGTGATCATCCAGTTGCCCCCGGGTGACTACCTGTCGAACCAGATAGCGGAGTTGCGCAGCCAGGGTGACACTGCGGCGTTGGAGAAAGTGCAGTTCCTGCGCCAGCAGTTTGGCCTGGACAAGTCCTTCATGGAGCAATACGCGACCTGGATCGGCGTCTGGCCCGGCGAGCGCGGATTCTCCGGGTTGCTGCAGGGAGACTGGGGCTGGTCCTTCGAATACAACCTGCCGGTGCTCGACGTGGTGGGCGACCGGCTGGTGCTGTCGTTTGTGCTCAACATCACGGTCATACTGTTCACCTGGGCGGTCGCGTTTCCAATCGGGTTTTATGCGGCAACCCACCAATACAGCTGGGGCGATCACGGGTTGTCGTTGCTCGGATACATCGGGCTTGCAACTCCCAATTTCCTGCTGGCACTGGTGTTGATGTACTTCGCCAACGTGCAGTTCGGGCTTTCCATCGGCGGCATGATGGCGCCGCAGTTCCTCGACCAGCCAATGAGCTGGGACAAGTTCTTTTCCGTGCTTTCGCACCTGTGGATTCCGGTGATGGTGATCGGTACCTCCGGTACTGCCGGCATGATCCGCCGCCTGCGTGCCAATCTGCTCGACGAGCTGCAGAAGCAATACGTCGTGACCGCCCGCAGCAAAGGCATGCCGCCGCTGCGGCTGTTGATCAAATATCCGCTGCGCATGGCGCTCAATCCGTTTGTGGCCGACATCGGGAACCTGCTGCCCAGCGTGATTTCCGGATCTGCGATCGTCTCGGTCGTGTTGTCGCTGCAGACCGAGGGCCCGATGCTGCTGGAGGCGCTGCAAAGCCAGGATCAGTATCTCGCCGGCTCTTTCCTGATGTTCCTCGCATTGCTGACCGTGATGGGCATGTTCATTTCCGACTTGTTGCTGGCGGCGCTGGACCCGCGGATCCGCCTCACCGGCGGGGTCGCCAAATGATTGCCACGCCGGGCGCGCATGTTCCGCTGGAGCATTATGTTTCGAGCGCGCCGTTCGAGCCGCAGTCGATCGAGACGCTGACGGCCGAGCAGGAGGAGTTCTACCGTGCGTCGCAATGGCGCATCATGTGGTGGAAGTTCAGGCGGCACCGGATTGCGCTCTACTGCGGAGTCATCCTGGCCCTGCTGTATGGCTCGGCGCTGGTCAGCGAAGTCCTGGCACCCTACGGCCTCAATACCCGGGACTCAAGGCATATATACGCGCCGCCGCAAACGGTGCATCTGTTCCATGATGGCCGGTTGGTTGGGCCGTTCGTGTATGCCTACACCATGAAGCTCAACCTGGACACGATGAAGCGCGAGTTCACCGCCGACCAGGACAAGATCGAACCCTTGCGGTTTTTCTGCCGCGGCGACGATTACGAGTTCTGGGGACTTGTCGAAGGCAGCTGGCATGTCGTCTGCCCTGCCGAGGGTGGCACATTGTTCCTGCTGGGTACGGACAGGCTTGGCCGCGACATGTTGTCACGCATCATCTACGGCACCCGTATCTCGCTGACGGTCGGCCTGCTGGGCATCTTCGTCAGTTTTGTGATCGGCATCACACTGGGTGGAATTTCCGGGTATTACGGGGGATGGGTCGACAGCGTGATACAGCGCCTGATAGAAATCTTCCGTTCGTTCCCGGAGTTGCCGCTGTGGATGGCGCTGTCGGCGGCGCTGCCCGTGACATGGAGCCCGGTACTGGTGTATTTCGGCATCACGATCATCCTCGGACTGCTCGACTGGCCGGGGCTGGCGCGCGCCGTTCGGTCCAAATTCCTGGCGCTGCGCGAAGAAGACTTCGCCGCTGCGGCGGTGCTGATGGGTGCTACCCCGTCGCGCGTGATCGGCCGCCACCTGCTGCCCAGTTTTACCAGCCACCTGATCGCGTCGCTGACGCTTTCGGTGCCCAGCATGATCCTGGGCGAGACGGCGTTGTCATTTCTCGGCCTTGGTCTGCGCCCGCCGATCACCAGCTGGGGCGTGCTGCTCAACGAGGCCCAGAACATCAACGTCGTCGCGCTCTACCCGTGGCTGATGTTGCCCGTGGCGCCGGTGTTCGTGGTGGTGCTGGCGTTCAACTTCCTTGGTGACGGCCTGCGCGACGCCGCAGATCCCTACAACTAGGACCGGTATGGAACGCGGCCTGTTCGGGTTCATCATCAAGTACAGCAAGCGCGACCAACTGCTGATCGTTCCGCTGGTGCTGGTGTCGATGCTGTTTTATTACGCGTCGCTGGACCTGCCCAAGACCATCATCAACCAGCCGATCCAGGGCAAGGGCTTTCCCAATCCGGAGTCGACCGCGGCTTTCATGCGCCTGAGTTTCAAGCTGCCCGAATTCATGGGTGGCCAGTTGGTGCATGTGTTCGACGGGTTCGAACTGGAACGCACTGGCTATCTTCTGGCCCTGACCTTCACCTTCCTTGCCTTGATCATCATCAGTGGCTGGATCAAGTTCCAGATCAACACGATGAAGGGCTGGATGGGCGAGCGCATGCTGCGGCGCCTGCGCTACGACCTGTTCGACCACATCCTGCGTTTTCCGCTGTCGCACTTCCGCCGTGTCAAGTCGGCCGAAATGGCGACCATGATCAAGGACGAGGTCGAGCCGCTCGGCGGCTTCGTGGGCGAGGCGCTGATCACGCCGCTGTACCTCGGTGGACAAGCCCTGACGGCATTGTTCTTCATCCTGTTCCAGCACATCTACCTTGGCATGGTGGCCTTCGGAATGGTGCTGGTGCAGGCGGTGATCATCCCCAAGATGCGTCGTCGACTGCTGGAGTTATCTCGCCAGCGCCAGATTGCCGCGCGCCAGTTGGCCGGCCGGATCGCCGAGTGCGTCGACGGTGTGATAGAGATCCACGCGCACGACACCTCGAATTACGAACGCGCCGAATTCTCGGCCCGGCTTGGCCGGCTGTTCCTGATCCGATTCGAGCATTACCAGCGCAAGTTCCTGATCAAGTTCCTCAACAACCTCCTGTCCCAGATCACGCCCTTTCTGTTCTACCTGGTTGGGGGTTATCTGGCCATCGTTGGGCGCCTCGACATCGGCGCCCTGGTGGCCGTGATTGCCGCGTACAAGGACTTGCCCGGGCCGGTCAAGGAACTGATCGACTGGGACCAGGAACGCATGGACGCCAGCATCAAGTACACCCAGGTCATCGAGCAATTTTCGGTCGACGACCTGGCGCCGGCGTCGCAGCAGCAGCTGATCGAGGAGCCGGAGTTGCCGCGCGAAGGATTGGTGCGGGTCCACAACCTGTCGCTAGCCGACGAGTCCGGCACCAAGGTCGTGGACGGTGTTTCGTTCGAGATCGCCATGGACCAACACGTGGCTGTCGACGGGACGAATGGATCGGGCGTTGGCGAACTGGCCCAGCTGATGGCGCGGCTGCTGGTGCCTGACGGTGGCAGCATCGAGATCGGGGGCATCGACATGACGCGGGCGCCCGAAGCCGTCACCGGCCGGGCGCTTGCCTATGTGGGTTCGGCCTCCTATCTTTTCCCGGTCAGCGTGCGCGAGAACCTGGTCTATGGCCTGAAGCATCGCCCGATCTGCGAGGCGACTTACGAGGGCGACGCGCGGCGCCTGCGCGAAAGCCAGGCGCGGGAAGCCATGCGCGCAGGCAATTCCACGCTCGACATCCAGGCCCAGTGGCTGGACTACGAGGCGGCCGGCGTCGATGGCAGCAAGGCCATGGAAGCCCGCATCCTGGAGATCCTCAAGACGGTGGAGCTGGAGGAAACGCTGTTCGAAATCGGCCTGAAGAGTGCTGTCGGGGCGGTGCACAGCCCCGGATTGGCCGAGAACATCCTTCGCGCCCGCGACACCATGCGCGAGCGGCTGAGCCATCCGGAAATGATGGAACTGGTCGAACGCTTTGACCCGCACCATTACAACCGCAATGCAACGATGGCCGAAAACCTCCTGTTCGGGACGCCGGTCGGCAAGACCTTCGACATCGACCGGCTGGCATTCAACCCGTACTTCCGCAAGGTGCTCGACGACACCGGTCTGCTGGTCGACCTGCTCAAGGTCGGGCACAAACTTGCCGAGACGATGCTGGAGTTGTTCAGTGACCTGCCTCCAGGACACGAGTTGTTCGAGCGCTTCGGTTTCATCGCCTACGACGACCAACCCAAGGTCAAGGAAATCCTGTCCCAGGTGACAACGGTGGGGCTGGACCGGATCGACGACGCCGATCGCAACCTGCTGTTGGGTTTGCCGTTCAAGCTGATCGTCACCAAGCACCGTTTGGGATTGATCGACGAGGCGCTGGAGGCCCGCATCCTCGAGGCGCGCCGGCAGTTCGCCGCCAACCTGCCGACGGCGCTGCAAGGTGCGATCGAGTTCTTCGACCCGCGGCGCTACAACGGTGCAGCGTCGCTGCAGGACAACATCCTGTTCGGGAAGATCGCCACCGGCCAGGCTGGCGGCGCCGTCCGTATCGGCGCCCTCATGCGCGAGATCCTGGACCAGTTGAACCTGCGTTCGCTGGTGCTGATGATCGGGCTGGATTACCAGGTCGGCACCGGCGGGTCTCGCATGTCGTTGCCCGATCGGCAAAAGGTGGCGATCGGCCGGGCGTTGCTCAAGCGTCCGGCCGTCCTGATACTGGACCATGCGGCTGCGGTACTGGACCCCAAGGCGCAGGATCGGCTGGTGGCCAACGTGCTGAGCGGCCGCAAGGGTTGCGCTGTATATTGGGTGCTCAATCGGACTGAAGCCTGTTATATGTTCCACCGCTTGATCAAGATGGAGCAGGGCCGAGTCGTGGAACACGGAGCTTATGGCACGCTGAAAGGCAAGACCGGCGCCGTGGATGCGTTACGCGAATCCGGCCAGGTGCCGGCGAAGGAGGCCTGACATGAGCCTGGAACAGGAAGTGGAACTGATCCGCGGGATCCAGATCTTCAGCAAGATTCCCCCGGCAAAGCAGAAGCTGCTGTGTTTCAGCAGCGAACGCCTGACTTATCCGGCGGGACAGGTGCTGTTTCGCGAAGGGGATGTCGGGGACGCCTGTTACGTGATCATCGACGGCACGATCGACATATCGGTCAACTCGCTCGTGATCAGCACCTTGGGACGCAACCAGATCATTGGCGAGATCGCGGTCTTCGGCCATGTGCCCCGCACCGCGACGGTGACAGCCACGACGCGTCTCGAGGTCTTGCGCTTTTCGGGCGATCTGTTTCGAAGCGTCGTGCGCGAAAATGCGGACGCTGCTGTTGAAATGTGCCGCATCCTGGCCGAGCGCCTGGCCAACACCACGCTCAAGCTGCAGCAGATGTCGAATCCTGGCCCGAAGTAATGCCGGCTTGGTGCGCCTGGCGCGTCC
>JANMYG010000067.1:0-5511 GCA_031381865.1 Betaproteobacteria bacterium
TCCGATGCGCCCCGGCAGGTCGTGCGCGCGGTTCCCGGCACCGGGCTCAAGGTACCGGTCTGGATCCTCGGGTCGAGCACTTTCGGCGCGCAACTCGCCGCCGCACTCGGGCTGCCGTATGCCTTCGCCTCGCATTTCGCACCGGCGCAGATGATGCAGGCCATCACGCTCTACCGGGCCAGTTTCCGGCCTTCGCCGCAACTCGCCAGACCCTATGTCATGCTGGGTTTCAACGTGTTCGCCGCCGACACGCAGGAGCAGGCCGAATTTCGCGCCACCTCGATGCAGCAGGCGTTCGTGAACCTGCGCAGCGGCCGGCCGTCCAGGCTGCCGCCGCCATTGCAGGACTATGCGAAAAACGTCGGCCCGCAGGAGCGCGCGCTGCTGGATTCGGTGCTCTCGTGTTCGGCCATCGGCTCGCCCGCCACGGTGCGCGCCGCGCTGGAGGCCTTCATCGCGCGCACCGGTGCCGACGAACTCATGATCACCTGCCAGATCTTCGACCATGCCCAGCGATTGCGGTCGTTCGAAATTGCAGCGGCAATCCAGCATTCGGTACAAATCGCGGCGGCCATTTGAGCAGGTCCCACTAGACTGGGACGCCCCGAACGACCCGACGCATCGATGCCCGCGCCAGCTCCCACCGAAGCCGCTCCCACCCCGCCGGTCTCCCCGCCGGCCAGGCACCTGCTGTTCTGGTTGGTGGCAGCCGCCGTCGTGGCCTCGGGTTGCCTGCTGGCCCTGGTGCTGGCCTACCTGCGCACCGAGGCCATCGTGTCGGGCCAGCGGCTGACCGAGTCCTTCGCCCGCGTGATCGAGGAGCAGACCAGCCGCACCGCGCAGGCCATCGACCAGCGGCTGGAACTGGCAGCCGACGGCCTCAGGCACCTGGAGGAGGCGGGCAAGCTCGATGCGTCTTCGGCCCGGGCGCTGCTGCAGGAGCAACTCAACGAGCTTCCGTTCGCCGGCAGCATGCGGGTCACCGACCCGGGAGGCCGGATCGTTTACGAGGCTGGCGCTGCCACTGTCACCGGCGCCGGCGCCGGCAGCGGCGCAGCGGGCGTCGCCGAGCCGGCCTACCTGCAAGTGTTCCGGACCCAGCCGCAGGCCGGCTTCACGCTGGCGGCGCCAACGCGCGGCCCGACGGCGGGCAGATGGACCATCGCGGCGGCACGACCGCTTAAATCGGCCAGTGGCGACTTCGCTGGCGCCATCGTCGCCGACATCGACCCGCCCTACTTCGACCAACTGTGGCGCGGCATCGACCTGGGGCCGGGCGGCTCGATCACGCTGTTGCGCCGGGACGGCACGCTGATGATGCGCAGCCCCTTCGACGACGCGGTGATGGCGAAAAACTTCCACGACCGGGCGCTGTTCAGCAAGCATCTGCCAAACAGCCCGAGTGGCAGCTTCGAAGACGCCAGCCCGATCGACGGTGTCCTGCGCCAATTCGCCTACCGCAGCGTGGCGACCCAACCGGAGCTGGTGGTGATCGTCGGAAAGTCGCTCGAACCCGTGCTGGCTTCCTGGCGCCAGCTGGCCGCAGTAGCGCTGGCCATCTGGGTTGCCGGCGCACTGGTGCTGGTGTCGCTCAGCGTCTTCCTGCACCGGTCGTGGCAACAGAGAAACCGCGAACAGGCCCGGGTGCAGCACATGACGCAGCGCCTGAGCCTGGCCACCAGCGCCGCCAACATCAGCGTCTGGGACTGGGACCTGCAGCGCGACCAGTGGTACGCGACGCCGACCTACTTCAGGATGCTCGGGTACGACCCGGCCGAAGGTTTCGTCGACAACACGCAGTGGCTCTCGCGCATCCATCCGGACGACCGCGACGCGGTCGAGGCGAGCATCCAGGGCGCGCTGGCCTCGGCCGCCGCGCCGTACCGGTACGAGGCACGCATGCGCCATGCCGACGGCGCCTACCGCTGGATCAACGTCACCGGGCGCGTCGTGGCACGGGACAAGAACGGCAAGGCGAGCCGCCTGCTGGGCGTCACGCAGGACGTCACCGAGCGCAGGCAGGCTGAGGCCGCGTTGCGCGACAGCGAGGCGCATTACCGCCACCTGTTCCTGAACAACCCGCACCCGATGTGGATCTTCGACCTGGAGACACTCGCGTTCCTCGAGGTCAACGATGCGGCGGTGGCGCACTATGGCTACAGCCGCGCGGAATTCCTGGCCATGACGCTGCGCGACATCCGCCCGCAGGAGGACGTGGCGGCCCTGACCGAGCATCTCGGGCGCGTGCGCCAGGGCGCGCAGGACGACATCGTCTGGCGCCACCGCCGCAAGGACGGCAGCCTGATCCTGGTCGAGACCGACGGCCATTCGCTCGAGGTCGGTGGGCGGCCGGCGCGCTTCATCCATGCCCACGACGTGACCGAACGCCATCGCGCCCGCGAGCAGTTGCGCGCCAGCGAAGAAAACCTGTCGATCACGCTGCAGTCGATCGGTGATGCCGTGATCGCCACAGATGCCGACGGCCGGGTCACGCGCATGAACCCGACCGCCGAACGCATGACCGGCTGGCTGCTGGCCGACGCCCTGGGCCGGCCGCTGGAGGAGGTGTTCCAGATCATCAACGCCCAGACCCGTGCGAGCGCCGTCAATCCGGCGCAGCTCGTGATGCAACGCGGCGAGGTCGTCGGGCTGGCCAACCACACCGCGCTGCTGGCGCGCGACGGCCGCGAGTACCAGATCTCGGACAGCGCCGCGCCGATCCGCGACGCGGCCGGCCAGATCGTGGGGGTGGTGCTGGTATTCAGCGACGTCACCGAAGCCTATGCGGTGCGCCAGGCCCTGGCCAACGCCGCCGACCTGCTCGAGCGCACCGGCGAAATGGCGAACATCGGCGCCTGGGAACTCGAGCTGCGCAGCATGCAACCGTTCTGGTCGAAGCAGACCTTCCGCATCCACGATGTCGACCCGCCAGTGGCGCCGGCGCTGGAACGGGCCATCGACTTCTATGCCTCCGAAGCCCGGCCCGCCATCCGGGCCGCAGTGCAGGCCTGCATCGACCACGGCACGCCATGGGATCTGGAACTGCCCATGGTCACGGCCAGCGGGCGGGCGATCTGGGTCCGGGTGCAGGGCTCGGCAGTACTGCAGGACGGCATCGTCGCCAAGTTGCGCGGCACCATGCACGACGTCACCGAACGGCGGCAGGCCCAGGCGGCGATGCACGCGAGCGAACAGCGCTTTCGCACCCTGATCGAATGGACCCCGGAGGCGCTGGCGGTACACCAGCGCGGCAAGCTGGTCTACGTCAATCCGGCCGCCGTCAGGATGTTCGGCGCCAGCTCGGCGCACGAGCTGGTGGGCAGACCGATCCTCGATTTCGTGCACCCGGACTTCCGCCAGATCGTGCAGGCGCGCACGGCCGGCATCGCCACCAGCGGCGTGGCGGCGCCGATGCTGGAGGAAGTGTTCCTTCGGATCGACGGAAGGCCGATCGAGCTCGAAGTCCAGGGCACGCGGATCGAATACGACGGCCAGCCGGCGGTGCAGGTGGCGATGCGCGACATCACCGAGCGCAAGCTGGCGCAGCAGCGCATCCTCGCCAGCGCCCTGGCGCTGCGCGAATCGGCGCTGCACACGCAGACCATCCTGGACAACATGGCCGACTGCGTCATCACCATCACGGCACAGGGGCTGGTCGAATCCTTCAACAAGGCCGCCAGCACGGTCTTCGGTTATGCGCCCGACGAGGTGCACGGGCGCAACGTGTCGATGCTGATGCCCGAGCCCCACCGCAGCCAGCACGACGGTTACCTGCGCCACCACATCGGCAGCGGCGATTCGCGCGTCATCGGCGTGCCGCGCGAGGTCGAAGGCCTGCGCAAGGATGGCAGCCTGTTCCCGATGAGCCTGGTGGTGTCGCGCATCACGCGCGCCGGGCAGACCACCTTCATCGGGATCGTGCGCGACATCACCCAGCACCGGCGCGACGTGGAGGAGATCCGGCGCCTGGCGTTCTACGACCTGCTCACCGGGCTGCCCAACCGGCGCCTGCTGATGGACCGCCTGCGCCAGGCGATGGTGACCTCGGCACGCACCGGCCAGCATGGTGCGCTGATGTTCCTCGACCTCGACCACTTCAAGGCGCTCAACGACACGCTCGGCCACGACGTCGGCGACGTGCTGCTGCAGCAGGTGGCCAAACGGCTCCAGTCCTGCGTGCGCGAAGGCGACAGCGTGGCGCGGCTGGGCGGCGACGAGTTCGTGGTGTTGCTGGAAGCGCTGAGCACGCAGGACCGCGATGCCGCCACGCAGGCCGAAGTCATCGCCAACAAGGTACTGGACGTGTTCGGCCAGTCCTTCAGCCTGCGCGCCCACAACTACGAAAGCACGCCGAGCATCGGCATCGTGGTGTTCCTGGGCGACCACGATGCGATCGACGACCTGCTCAAGAAGGCCGATGTCGCGATGTACCAGGCCAAGTCGGCCGGCCGCAACACCGCGCGTTTCTTCGACCCCGCGATGCAGGCCGTGGTCGCCCGGCACGACGCACTCGAGAAAGACCTGCGCCGGGGCCTCGCGATGGAGGAGTTCGTGTTGTATTACCAGGTCCAGGTCAACGGCTTCGGCGCGCCGATCGGCGCCGAGGCGCTGGTGCGCTGGAACCATGCCACGCGCGGCCTGGTACCGCCGGGCGAATTCATCGCACTGGCGGAGGAAACCGGTCTGATCCTGCCGCTGGGCCAATGGGTGCTCGAGACCGCCTGCGCGCAGCTGCTGCAGTGGGCCGGGCAACCCGCCACCGCGCACTGGACGGTGGCCGTGAACGTCAGCGCGTCGCAGTTCGCGCAGGCCGATTTCGTCGCCAACGTGGACGCGGCCCTGCGCAAGACCGGGGCCAACCCGGGCCGGCTCAAGCTCGAGCTGACCGAGAGCACGCTGGTGGACGATGTCGAGGCCGTCATCACGAAGATGAACGCGCTCAAGGCCTTCGGTGTCGGTTTTTCGCTCGACGACTTCGGTACCGGTTACTCGTCGCTGTCCTACCTCAAGCGGCTGCCGCTGGACCAGCTCAAGATCGACCAGTCTTTCGTGCGCGACGTGCTGAGCGACCCCAGTGACGCCGTGATCGCCCGCACCATCGTGGCGCTGGGCCACACGCTGGGCCTGAGCGTGATCGCCGAAGGTGTGGAGACCGTGGAACAACGCGACTTCCTGGCCCAGGCCGGTTGTGATGCCTTCCAGGGCTACTATTTCGGTTATCCCGGTCCGTCCAGCGCACTGGTGGCGCCCGAGGGCGAAACCAGTGCCTGACGCGATGCTTGTCATCCCTGGCCACGACCCCGTCGGCTGCCGTCCCGGGCTCGACCCCCGGGCTGTCATCCCGGGCCCGACCGGGGATCCATGGATTGCGGGTGCTGCAGCCCCGGACTCGATCCGGGGCCGCAATGACAATTATCGATTTTTCCCAAATTGATGACAAGTCAATGTCCGTTCGCCCTGAGCCTGTCGAAGGGAGCCTGTCGAAGGGAGCCTGTCGAAGGGAGCCTGTCG
>JANMYG010000090.1:0-7602 GCA_031381865.1 Betaproteobacteria bacterium
CAACTGATGCCGGTGGCGCGCAGCGCCTGGGAGCGTTGCGGGCAGGGCTCGGGGCCCCGCACCCATTTCGTGCCGCGCTTCGAGACCACCATGAACTGGACCACGAGCCTTGCGGGTTTCGAGCCCGATGGCGACGACCTGCGGCTGGACGCGGCCCGTGACGCGCTGACGGCCGTGTCGCTGCTCGAACGCGCCGGCCTGGGTGCGCAGGCCGGTGCATTGGCCGGTCGCCTGATGGAGGCCGCCTGGACGCTCGCACGGCCGGCGGCGGCGGTGGAGCCGGCCCTGCGTTCGCAGTGGGGTGCGCGCCTTGCGGCCGGGTTGGCGGCGCAAGCGATCGCGCCCGCGCTGGAGCGGGAAAACCAGCTCGGGTTGCTGGCGCTGGCCTGGGCGGCCAACTCGGCCTATCGGACCGATGTACTGTTTGGTGCCGAGGCAGATTTGCTGGTGCTGCTCGAGGGTCTGCAGCCCGAGCCATTGCATGAAGCGCTGCGGGTAGTGTGGGGCGAACGCGCGGTATCGATTCGTTTGAACCAGCCGGGCGAGTCCGGGCTGGTTGCACTGCACCAGGCGCAGGATCCCGAAGACGAGGCAGAGTGCGCCGCTGCGTGCGTTCTGGCGCAGTTGGCGCAGGGGCGGATACCGGTTGCGCTGGTGGCTCAGGATCGCATGCTGACCCGCCGGGTGCGGGCACTGTTGGGCGAGCGGGGCGTGGTCATCCGGGACGAGACCGGTTGGACCTTGTCCACCACTCGTGCCGCCGCCACAGTGATGGGGCTGTTGCGCGCAGCGGCCTGGGACGCGTCAACCGATGCGGTGCTCGACTGGGTCAAGAATGGGAGCGGCTTTGACGCTGGCGCCGTGGCCGAATTCGAGACCGCCCTGCGGCGCGCCGGTACTCGCGAGTGGCGGTGGGCGCCGGTCGAGGACGGCATCCACGCCCAGATCGAGACGCTGCGTGATGGCTTGCAGACGGCACGCGTGTTGTCCGTCTGGTTGCGGGATGTGCGCTCGGCGTTGCAGCAAGCCGGGCAATGGCAGTCCCTGGTCGACGATCCGGCCGGGCAGGCGGTACTGGCGGCCCTGCGGCTGCGCCAGGGCGCGGAGGATGAGTTTTCAGATGTTCCGAAGCGCCTGGGACAGAGCGCGTTCGCGGCGTGGGTCGGGCAGGCGCTCGAGGCGGGCAGTTTCCTGCCTCCACATCCGCCACAAGCGCAGGTCGTCATCCTGCCCCTGAGCCAGTTGCTGGGCCGCGCGCTGGCAGCCGTAGTCCTGCCTGGTTGTGACGAGGTCCGGCTGCCGGCCTGGCCCGAGGCGCAGGGTTCGTGGACGCCGGCGCAACGCGCCTTGCACGGGCTGCCGACAGCCGCGCAACTTGCCGCTGCCGCCCGCGACGCATGGCACTACGCCCTGCGATTTCCGAGCATCGACATCCTGTGGCGCGCCAGCGAAAGCGGTGAGCGCCTGCTGCCCAGCCCGTTCGTCCAGCAATTGTTGTTGGATGCGCCGCTCGCCTGCGCCGATGCGCGCGTGGGCCGTGCGCTGCAGCCGGCGCCCGGCCACATGCCCGCACCGGTGGGGACGGCCGTGCCGCTGCGCCGCCTGTCGGCCAGTGCGTACGAAGACCTGCGCCAGTGTCCGTACCGGTTCTTCGCGTTGCGCCAGCTCGGGCTGCAAGAGTCAGACGAACTCGACACCGAACTCGGAAAGCGCGACTTCGGCAACTGGCTGCATTTGCTGCTGCGGCATTTTCACGAGGCGCTGGCGGCCACGCCCACCAGCGCGGTGGAGTTGCGGCGCGCCATGATCGATGCCGCCGCCGACCGGGCGGCGCGGGAACTGGGGCTGGCGCAAAGCGAGTTCCTTCCATTTGCCGCGTCGTGGCCGCGCGTACGCGAGGCGTATTTGCATTGGCAGGCGTCGCATGAAGCGGGAGGCGCGGAGTTTGCCGCGGCCGAGGCGTCCCGCGAAGTGCAACTGGGCGAAGTGGTGCTGGCCGGCCGTATCGACCGCATCGACCGGCTCGCCGATGGCAGCGCCCTGGTGATCGACTACAAGACCGAAGCCCGCAGCACCACGTCGGCGCGAATCAAAAACCCTTGCGAAGACACCCAACTGGCGTTTTATGCCGCCTTGCTCGACGACGACACGCTCGGGGCGATGTACCTCCATCTGGCCGAGACCGAAGCAACGCGCGCTTATGTGCAGCCGGACATCGTCGCACTGCGCGACCATTTGCTGGCCGGCATCCTGGACGACATGCAGCGCATCGGCTCCGGCGCGCGACTGCCGGCGCTGGGTGCCGGTCCGGTGTGCGAATACTGCGCGGCGCGCGGCTTGTGTCGCAAGGACTTCTGGGAGCTTGGTGAAGCCGCGCCGGGGGCGCCTGTCGATGGCTGACCCATCCCTTGCGGCGGCGTACGAGAACAACGGCCAACGGGTGGCGGCCGAGGACTTTTACGCCATCGCCTGCGATCCGCGGCGCGATGTGGCGGTCGAGGCCTGCGCTGGCGCCGGCAAGACCTGGATCCTGGTTTCGCGCATCGTGCGTGCATTGCTCGACGGCATGGATCCCACCGACGGACACCTGCGCGTGTCGCCGCACGAGATCCTGGCGATCACATTCACGAAACGGGCGGCCAGCGAAATGCGCGAGCGGCTTTACCGTTGGCTGGAGGACTTTGCCGCGGCGCCACCAGCCGTGCTCGAACTCGAGTTGCGCAGCCGCGGCGTGCGCGCGGCGGCCGGTGGCGACGGGCTGTCGGTGGTCGCCCGGCGCCTGTCGCAGTTGTACCAGCGTGTGCTCGAAAGCGGGCGCCAGGTGCAGATTCGCACCTTTCACAGCTGGTTCGCGGCCTTGCTGCGCGCCGCGCCACTGTCGGTGCTGCAACAACTGGGGTTGCCCTACAACTACGAACTGCTGGAGGATGACGAGCCGGCGATTGCGCTGGTGTGGCGGCGCTTCTACGAGGTGCTTGCCGGCGATGCGCAGGGCAAGGCCGATTTCGAGGCGGTGGTGCTGATCTACGGGCGCTCGCAAACCGAAAAGGCCCTGTCGGTGGTGCTGGACAAACGCACCGAATTCACTTTGGCCGACGCAGATGGCGTGGTCACCGGCTCGGTGCAACCCTTCGGCGACTTGTTTCCGGCCCTGGGGCACCTGGAGCAACCGGCTGCCGCGCTGGACAACGCCTCTGCGCGCGCGCGCTGGTTGGCCTGGGCCGCTGCATTGGGGCAGGAGGCCAACAAGACCCCGCAAAAGGCAGCGCTGGCGGTACGCGACGGGTTTGTTGATGCCGTGGCGAGCACCGAACCGAACCGGTCGGAATTGCGTGCGCGGCTGGCCGTTTTGCGCAAGGCGTTCTTCGTCGCCAGCGAAGACCGGCTGACCCAGCATCTGCGCAAGTACCCGGCGGCGCAGGAGGCGGAGCGCGAGTTGGTCCTGCTGTGTGCGGCGCAGCGCCAGCACGACGCCTGGCTGTACCAGCAGCGCATGGCCCGGCTGGCACGGTTGCTCGTGGCAGAGTACGCGGCGCTCAAACGCGAGCAGGGCTGGGTCGACATGGCGGACGTGGAGCGGGCCGCGCTGGTGCTGTTGTCCGATCCGGTGTTGTCCGGGTGGGTGCAGGAACGCCTGGATTCGCGTGTCCGCCATTTGCTGATCGACGAATTTCAGGACACCAACCCGATGCAGTGGCAGGCGCTCTCGTCCTGGCTGGGCAGTTATGCCGGGGCCGCTGGATCCGCGCCCAGCGTGTTCATCGTGGGCGATCCGAAGCAGAGCATCTACCGTTTTCGACGGGCGGAGCCACAGGTGTTCAAGGCGGCGCAAGACTTCGTCGCCCGGGGCCTGGGTGGCAACCTGCTGAGTTGCGACCATACCCGGCGCAATGCCGTGGGCGTGGTGGCGGTCGTCAACGCAGCCATGGCGGGCGCCCGTGAAACCGACCAATTCGACGGATTCCGGGAACACACCACCAGTTCGACCGAATCCGGGCGGGTATGCAGCCTGCCACCGATTCCGCGCCCGGCGGAATCGGCGGACCCCGGCGCCACCAGCGCGACCGACCTGGCCTGGCGCGATAGCCTCAGCCGTCCGCGCGTGTTGCCCGAAGAGACGCTGCGTTGCCTGGAGGCGCGCCAGCTTGCGCTGTGGATTGCGCGCCGACTCGATGGCGGTTTGCAGCCGCAGGACATCATGGTGCTGTCGCGCCGGCGTGCCGGTCTGCTTCCGCTGCAAGCCGAATTGCGCGCATTGCGGATCCCGGCCCAGATCGGGGAAAAGACGGCCCTGATCGACTGCTGCGAGGTTCAGGATCTGGTGGCGCTGCTGGACGCGCTGGTATCGCCGCAGCACGACCTGTCACTGGCGCGTGCACTCAGGTCGCCATTGTTCGGTGTCTCGGACGAGGCCCTGGTCGCGCTGGCCGTGCGGCGCAGGACGCAGGCCTTGCCGTGGTATGTATTGCTGCAGCAGGCCTGGGCGCCAGGCGAAGAGCTGCACTCCGTGGGCGCTACCCTGGCACGCTGGAAATCCTGGCTCGACGTGCTTCCGCCGCACGATGCGTTGCAGTCGATCTATTGCGACGGTGACGTGTTGGCGCGTTTCGCGTGTGCGGCACCGGCAACGCAGCGCGCCGCAGTGCTGGCGAATCTGCGCGCGCTGCTGACCGCATCGCTGCAACTGGCCGGTGGCCGCTACGCCACTCCTTATGCCTTCGTGCGCGCGCTCAAGGCCGGTGGTGTGAGGGCGCCGGCCAGCATGGACGACCAGGCCGTACGCCTGCTCACCATCCACGGAGCCAAGGGCCTGGAAGCCGAGATGGTTGCGTTGCTCGACGCCGACACCCCCGAGCGCGCTGCCGAGACCATGGGCGTGCTGGTCGACTGGCCCGGTCAGGCGGCGCGGCCGAAGAAGTTCGTGTTTCTGGCCCGCGAGGGCGAACCACCCGCCTGTGCGGCGTCCCTGCTGGAGGCGGAACGCGCGCAGCGTCGGCGCGAGGAGCTCAATGCGCTGTACGTGGCCCTCACACGTGCCCGCCATACGCTGGTGATCTCGTCCATCACGCCGCACCGGGCAGCTCCCGCGAGCTGGTGGCAGCGGCTGCTGCCGCTGGTACCGGAACGCGAAGCGGCGCCTGGCGCCGGCGCTCCCGAGCGTTACGCTGCGGTCGCCTCTTACGGCGGTTTCAGCCTCAAGGAGTTGCCGTCCGCGCCGCTCGCGGACAGCCCTGGCGCAGCCGCCGCTGGTGCTGCGGCGGGCGACCCTCGTACCGAAGTTGCACCTGATGACGACAGCCCCTTGGCCCGCCTGGGCAAAGCCATGCACCGGCTGTTGGAGTGGGGCGATGCCTCGCACCGCAACGCCATGGCTGTTGCCCGTGAATTCGAACTGACGCCCGAGCAACGCAGCCAGGCTTGCGCGATGGCGTCGCGTATTTTGCAAGGCCACGGCGCGTGGGCCTGGGACATGGCGGTGGTGGCTTGGCACGGCAGGGAGGTGGAACTGGTGTGCCGGGGCCAAACCCTGCGCCTGGACCGCCTGGTGCAGCGCAGGGACACCGGCGATTGGTGGGTGCTGGATTTCAAGTCGGCGCCAGCGCCCCAAAACCAGCCTGAACTTGTTGCGCAGTTGTTGCAATACCGCGACGCGGTGCGCGAGATCTACCCGCAGGACACCGTTCGTGCCGCCTTCCTGACGGCGCAGGGCGCGATGATCGAACCGGTAATGGTGTGACCCGAAGGAGGGTTTCCAGATTCATGCCATCGGTTGGCGGCCGGCGGCCGCAGGCACCGCCACTGCGGGCTTGCGCTGTCCCGCATGAATTCCGGGTCGGTCGGGGGTGGTTGATTCGCGCGCATGTCTTGGGCACGATTTGCCGAAAGTTCAATAGGTTCCAGATGAAAACAGCGGTCGTGGTTGGTGGTGGTCCGGCCGGGTTGATGGCGGCCGAGGTGCTCGGAGCTGCCGGCGTCGCGGTGCACCTGTACGATGCGATGCCCTCGGTCGGACGCAAGTTCCTGCTGGCCGGCAGAGGCGGGCTGAACCTCACGCATTCGGAACCAGAGCCGCTGTTCCTGTCGCGCTTCGGGGAACGCGCGGCCGAGGTCGGCGCGTTATTGCGGGAGTTTGGTGCGACGCGCTTGCGTGCCTGGGCCGGCGAATTGGGTATTGCCACCTTCGTCGGTAGCTCCGGCCGGGTCTTCCCGGACGGCATGAAAGCCGCGCCATTGCTGCGGGCCTGGTTGCACCGCCTGCGCCACCCGGGATCAGGAGCCGCCGTTGTTTTCCACATGCGCCATCGCTGGACCGGCTGGGCGCCGGCCGAGCACGGGCGTAATGGTCTGCTGTTCGAAGCGCCGCAGGGGCCGCTGGAAGTGCACGCGGACGCGGTGGTGCTGGCCTTGGGTGGTGCCAGCTGGGCACGGCTGGGGTCGGACGGCGCCTGGGTGCCTACATTGCGCGCGCGCGGAGTCGAGGTGGCGACGCTGTTGCCGGCCAACTGCGGCTTTGATGTCGCTGGCGGCTGGAGTTCCCATTTTGCGCAGCGGTTTGCCGGAATGCCGTTCAAATCGGTGGCGATCCAATGCGCAGGTCCGGGTGGCGAGTCGTTCACGCGCCGGGGCGAATTTGTCGCCACCGCCACTGGCATCGAGGGAAGCCTGGTCTACGCGGCTTCGCGGCTGCTGCGCCAACAGCTTTCGGCCCGCGGCGAGGCGACCGTGCACCTGGATCTGCTGCCCGCGTTGTCGCCACAACGCGTGCTGGACGAGCTGAGCCATCCGCGCGGCGCGCGTTCGCTGACCAGCCACCTCAAGAGTCGCCTTGGTATCGACGGTATCAAGGCCGGCCTGATGCACGAACTGGTTGCGCGGGAAGACCTGGCGAACCCGGTCAAATTGGCCGGCGCACTCAAGGCCCTGCCGATCCGCCTCGCGCGCGCGCGTCCGGTCGACGAAGCCATCAGCACCGCCGGTGGCGTGCGCTTCGAGGCGCTGGACCGGTGCCTGATGCTGCAGCAGCTGCCAGGCATATTTTGCGCAGGAGAGATGCTTGACTGGGAGGCTCCGACCGGCGGTTATTTGCTGACCGCCGCGATGGCCAGCGGCCGCGTGGCGGGGCTGGGAGCACTGTCCTTCTTGGAAGATCCGGTGGACTCGGTAGAATGCGCCATACGTTAGCAGATGTGTCTTTCACCTACAGGACGCCCATGGACAACCCATCCACAATTCCATCGCAGCTCGGTCAGATGAACACGATTCCGTCCGTGCTTGGGCCGGCAGGCGGCGACAACCGCAGGCAGCAGGCACCCAGCACCATGCCCGCAGGATTGAAATGGTTGCTGCCGGCGGTGGCGGTTGCGGTTGCGGTGTTGTTCTACTTCGCCAGATAACCCAGGTAATCGGCGCGAGCCACCAAGGCTGGGCGCCATGCCCGCCTGAGCTCTTTTGCAGGGCTTGATTGGGTTGACGAGCCTTGACCCCGGCACTGGCTCCACAGTTAGGGCTGCTTGGTTCCCCACCTGACCCGGTTGGCCGCTTCACCATGCGGGAAGGCCCGTCAAAGCCTATTGTACGGTGTGACTTGCCTGAGCGTTTGGG
>JANMYG010000143.1:0-1758 GCA_031381865.1 Betaproteobacteria bacterium
GGGGCGCGCGCGGGTCATCGTCCCCTTGGCACTTGCGCGGCGCAATCGCCCACGGCGTCCACGCCGCTTCAGATCCAGCGCGCTGAAGTCCTGCGCGGCGCACGGGCCTGCAGACCCAGATGCGTGAAGCTCTTCCCGATCAACTGCACGCCCGGGCTAACAGCGATCATCTCAATGAAAAGCCGCGCCGTGCATGCCGCAACCCCGCCGTCAGTGGTGCGCGCCGAAGTGCTCGCCGGCGCGCAGCTTGTAGACCGTGCCGCAGTAGGGGCACTTGGCTTCGCCCGTGTGCGCCACATCCAGGTAGACCTTGGGGTGGCTGTTCCAGAGCTTCATGTCGGCCTTCGGGCTGGGGCAGAACACCCCGCCCTGTGCGTTCAGGTCCCGGGCCAGCAGTTCGACGTGCATCTTGTCCATGGCCTCAGACCCTGGCCAGCCAGTGGGCGTACTTGGGATTGCGGCCGTTGACGATGTCGAAGAACGCGCTCTGGATCTTCTCGGTGATCGGCCCGCGCGTGCCGCTGCCCAGCGCGATGCGGTCGAGCTCGCGGATCGGCGTGACCTCGGCCGCGGTGCCGGTGAAGAAGGCCTCGTCGCTGATGTAGACCTCGTCGCGCGTGATGCGTTTTTGCACCAGTTCCAGCCCCAGGTCCTTGCAGATGTGCAGCACGGTATTGCGCGTGATGCCGTTGAGCGCGCCGGCCGACAGGTCGGGGGTGTAGACCACACCGTCCTTGACCACGAACAGGTTCTCGCCCGCGCCTTCACTGACGAACCCGCTCGCATCGAGCAGCATCGCCTCGTCGTAACCGTCGTCGGTGGCCTCCATGTTGGCCAGGATCGAATTGGTGTAGTTGCTCACCGCCTTGGCCTGGGTCATCGTGATGTTGACGTGGTGGCGCGTGTAGCTCGAGATCTTCACGCGGATGCCGTTCTTCATGCCGTCTTCGCCCAAGTAGGCGCCCCACGGCCACGCCGCCACCATCAGGTGGATGGTGTTGCCCTTGGGGCTGACACCCAGCTTCTTGTCGCCGATCCAGGTCAGCGGGCGCAGGTAACAGCTCTCGAGTTGGTTCTCGCGCACCACCGCCTTCTGCACCTCCATCACCTGCTCGAGCGTGAACGGGATCTTCATGCGCAGGATCTTGGCGCTGTTGAACAGCCGTTCGGTGTGCTCCTTGAGTCGGAAGATCGCCGTGCCGTTGACCGTGTTGTAGGCCCGCACGCCCTCGAACGCGCCGCATCCGTAGTGCAGCGTGTGGGTCAGCACGTGGATCTTGGCGTCGCGCCAGTCGACCATCTGGCCATCCATCCAGATCTTGCCGTCGCGGTCAGCCATCGAGGGGGGTAGGGCGGTCATCGTTGTTCCTTGGGTTGTCCGGCGACGCGGGTCGGGGACGTGCGCCAATTTTACGGCGTGTCGGCGCCCGGCCCGGGGCGTACCAGCTCCCACTTGAGCAGCTTGCCGCCGACGAACTCGCAGGTCACATGCGAGCGGGTGCCGTCGGTCCAGCGAAACACCTCGGGCTGCGCGTCCTTGACCGACAGCAGTTCACCGAGGGCCCGGGTCATCGCCACCACGTGTAGCAGCGTGGCGCCGGGGCGCAGCTTGGCATTCAGCATGACGGCGCTGTCCACGTACCCGACCGGCCGGTTGGCCGCGCGCTTGAGCACCTGCATCATGCGGTTGAAATGCAGCAGGGCCCACATGACGATCGCCGTCAGCACCACCGCCACGCCGGCCCATCCGTAGGACCG
>JANMYG010000226.1:0-3010 GCA_031381865.1 Betaproteobacteria bacterium
CAGCTCCATCGCCATCGGTTGTCGGGCCTCTTCGAGCACATGGCCTACCAGCCCGACCGCGCGCGCCATCACGCCCAGGCCGTGCGAGACCTTCCACGACAGGCCCATTTCGCAGCACAACGCGCCGATGGCGCCGGTGGCGTTGACCGGCAGCGCCTTTCCGAAGGACGTGGCGGCAGCCTCGGCCACGCACTGCATCAGCTCGACGTAGCGGCCATGAAAGCCGGTCTCGCGCGCGATCGCAAACAGGCGCAGCGTGCGCGGGTCGTGCGGCTTGTGGATCGGGTGGCCCAGGCCGGGAATCGTCTTCTTCTGTGCGCGGTGGTCCTGCACGATCGTCCGCGCCAGTTCGGGCAGCGACGCGGCGGCGTCGGCAGGCTGCCCATCGGCTGCCCTCGGCAACGCCGCCGCTAACATGCGCGCCGAACCTTCGGTGGAACCGACGAACACGCTACCCAACCCCAGCAGCCCGGCCGCCACCGCCGCCTGCATTGCCTCGGGTGCGCCGGCGTAGGTCATGCGGGCCGCCAGCGTGGACGGCACGATGCCGTGTTCCACCAGCGTGACCAGGATCGCGTTGAACAGGCGCGACTCGCGGGCATCCGGCAGGCGACCGGTCACCTCCAGGAAGGCCATGTCGCCGAAATTGACCTCGCCCATCAGGTCGTTGCACAGGTCGTAGCCATGCACCCCGATCGCCTCGGGGGTGCTCCACGCGATGTCTGAACGCAGGGCGGTGTTCGTGCTCATAGGTTTCCTTGTGTTGTCGGTTGTCGGCGCGTGGCGCGGGTCGCCGGCCGCCGGCCGCCGGCTTGCGCGCCACTCCAGTCTGGCCAATGGATTCACTCGAGCTTGGCGCCCGAGACCTTGACCTTCTGTGCACCGAGTTCACGGTCGGCCTTGAGGAAGGCCGCGAATTGCTCCGGTGTGTCGCCCACCGCCTCGAAACCGAGCGGCTGCAGGTACTTGCTCTTGAACTCGCTGGTGTTGATGACGCGGCTCATGTCGCGCGCGAAGCGGGTGGTGATGTCTGCGGGGGTGCCCTTGGGCGCAACCACCCCGAAGTAGAACGACGCGTCGAACGCGGGATACCCGACCTCGGCGAACGTCGGCACACTGGGTGCCGCGACCTGGCGGCTGCGCCCGGACACGGCCATGCCCTTGATCTTGCCCGACTCGATAAACGCGGCCACACCGCCGGTGACCGCAAACATTACATCGATGCGCCCGGCCATCAGTTCCTGGACTGCCGCCGGCAACCCCTTGAATGCCACGTGTTCCATCTGCAGGCCGTTGATGTTGTTGAACCAGGCCGAGGCAAGGTGGTTCACACCACCGGCGCCGATCGATCCGTAGTTGAGCTTGCCGGGGTTGCGCTTCGCATAGTCGATGAATTCCCTGACGTTGGCAGCCGGAAAATCGGGTCGCGTCACCAGCATCAGGTTACCGATGGCCAGCTTGGCCACCGGCACGAAGTCCCTGGCCGGGTCGTACGGGATCTTCGGATACAGGTTCTGGTTCAGGCTGTACGCGCCGTCGGACGCGACCAGGAAGGTGTAGCCGTCACCCGGGCTTTTGGCCACCAGTTCGGCGGCGATGATCTCGTTGGCACCCGGCTTGTTGTCGACGATGAATGGCTGGCCCCAGCTGTCACCCATAGACTGGCTGATCGCGCGCACCATCACGTCGGCCGGCCCGCCCGCAGCGTAGGGCACCACGATGCGAACCGATTTGGAGGGATAAGTCTGGGCCTGTGCAAGCTGGGACCATGCCAGGCTCGCTACGGCGCCCAGCAGCAGCGAACGACGCAGTGGTTTCATGGGGAGGCTCCTTCTTGGGTGAGAGAAACAATGCATTGAAAGACTAAGTCCTGAATATGAACTCCTGTTCAGGGTGAAATTTTAGAAAAAATACAGCTGCGCTTAAAAGAAAACCGATCCATTTGTCATTCTTGTTTCGCGAAAACTGTCAGTACGTACGATATATGGACAAAATTCCCGGCTCCAGTTATGCTTTGCGAATGAATGCCGTTCAACACCGCTTCAGGAGCAGCAGGCAGACGTCGCAGGCCGTTTACGGCCCATTGCGGACATTTGCCGACACCCGGCCAGCCAAGGGCCTGCCTGGTGTATCAGCCGCAAGTCGCGCGTAACACGGCGCAGCCACTGATATGCGGGACGCGAAAAAAGCCGAGCCGGCCAGCGGTGCGCAGACTGTGGACCGGGCCTGCGAACTGTTGCGCGAAATAGCCCGGTCGGGAGTGCGCGGGGGCCGCATGCTCGACCTGTGTCATGCCACCGGCCTGAGCCGCCCCACGGCACACCGCATCCTGCGCTCGCTGCAGCGCGCCGGGTTGGTGCAGCAAGGCACCGATAACCGCCGCTATGCCTTGGGCAGCGGCATGTTCGAACTGGGCCTGGCGGTTCCCAGCCCGATCGCGCGCTTTCCGCAGGTACGCAGCGTGGTTGAGGAACTGGCCGCCAGCACCAACGACACCGTCTACCTGATGCTGCGCAGTTACGACGACGTGTTGTGTGCCTGGCGGGCGCAGGGTGCGTACCCGATCAAGGCCAATGTCGTGGACCTGGGAGACCGCCGGCCGCTCGGTGCCAGCGTGGCCGGGCTCTGTATCCTGGCCGGGCTGCCGCCGGACGAGTCCGAGCGGCTGATCGAAGCCGCCAGCGCCCAGCTGTCGAGCTTTTGCAGGATGACCGCGCCCGACGTCCTGCGCCATGTGCGCGAGGCGCGCGAGTGGGGTTACGCGGTCGGTGTCAATGCCGTGATGGAGGGCGTGACCGCCGTCGGCATGGCGGTGCCGTCCAGTTACGAGCGCCCGTACCTGGCGTTGAGCGTGTCGGCGATCTCGTCGCGCATCGCGCCCGGGCGTATTCCCGGTCTGGTGGCCCAACTCAAACGCGCGGTGGGAAAAGTGGCGGCAGTCACGGGAAGCGACCGCGCCGCGAAGTGACCCCACGGCTCAGCCGTGCACCGGCGGCGGCACCAGCACGAA
>JANMYG010000282.1:0-1958 GCA_031381865.1 Betaproteobacteria bacterium
CCGAACTGCCCGCAACACCGGACCGGGTACTGGACGCGATCCAGGCCCGCCAGCGGCGCGAACGGCTGCGCGCCAGCATGGCCGCCAACGCGCCCGCCGTCGCAGCGGAGGAATGAGATGAAACACCCCTGTGACGGCTCACTGCCCCGGAATCGGCAGGCGCCGCGGATCAGGCCAAATGCCATGGGGCAACTAGCATGAACAACCTGTCGACCTTCGACCTCCAGCGGCCGGGCAGCATTGCCGAGACCGTGGCGCTGCTCTCGAGCCACCCAGGTGCGCGCCTGCTCGCCGGCGGGACCGACTTGTTGCCCAACCTGCGCCGCGGAATGGAACAACCCACGCTGCTGCTCGACCTGGGTGGCTTGCGCGCCCTCGGCGAGATCGGATTCGGCGCCGCGGGCGTCTCGATTGGCGCCGGTGTGACTCTCTCGGCGCTGGCCTGCGAGCCCCGGTTCGCAGCGGCGTGGCGCGCGGTTTCCCAGGCCGCGGTGTCGATTGCGGGCCCCGGGCACCGCAATGCCGCGACCGTGGGTGGCAACCTCTGCCTGGACACGCGTTGTGTCTTTTACAACCAGAGCGCATGGTGGCGCGCGGCCAATGGTTATTGCCTCAAGCGCGGTGGCACGGTCTGCCACGTGGCGCCGCAGGGCCAGCGCTGCCACGCCGCATTCAGCGGCGACCTCGCGCCGGCGTTGCTGGTGCTGGCGGCCGAGGTTGAACTGGTGGGGCGGGTCGGTCCGCGGCGCATCGCGTTGGCCGACCTGTACCGCGACGACGGTGCCGCCCACCTGTCCATCACCCACGACGAGTTGCTGGTGCGGGTGGTGTTGCCCGCGCCGGTGCCAGGGCTGGTGTCCGGTTATCGCAAGGCCCGCACCCGTGCGGCAACCGATTTCCCGCTGGCCGGCGTGGCGTGCGCGCTGGCGCTGCGCGAGGGATGTGTGCAATGGTTGCGCGTGGCCTTGACGGGTACCAACCCGCGGCCGTTTCTTGTTGACGGCGTGGACGTTCTGCTCGGGCGGCCGGTCGATGCGGACCTGCTGGCGAAGCTGGGGAAACTGGTGCGCAAGCAGGCCAGCCCGATGCGCACGACCGTGACCCAGTCCAACTACCGGCGCCAGGTGGCTGCCGTGCTGGCGCAAAGGCTGTTGCGCGAACTGGCCGACCAACCGTCGGCGCTGCCGCGCACCGGGGAGGACCCGTGCCCAGGGGCACTCGAACCGAGGGCGCGACCGTGAACGGCGTCGCGCACGGCGGCACGGGCGGCGCGCTGGCGGGCCTGCGCTGGTGCGATGCGGATGGCGAGCACATCGACGTGCGCGGCCTTGCGGCGCCGGGGCCCCTGGTGGCAATCCTGCGGCTGGTGGCGTCTGTGCCCCAGACCACGCCGGTCGTGGTGCACCATGACCGCGATCCGATGCTGCTGTATCCCGAGCTGGCGGCGATCGGGTGGCAGGCCGAGCGCATCGCGAGCGCGCCGGGTGAAGTCCGCTTGCGGCTGACACGCGCGCCGTGAAAACCGCCGCCGGCATGTTCCTGGCGGGGGCGGCGAGCCGCTTGCTGCCGGTGTCGATTCCGTTCCGGTTCTTCGGCGCGGCGATCAGCTGCCATCTGCTCGGATGGCTCGCGTTGCTGGCGGGGGCACGGCAGTTTCCCCGCTTCGTCGGCGGTCCGGGGTGGAACCTGGCCGCGCTGCACCTGATGACACTGGGCGTGCTGGTGATGACCGCCATCGGCGCCAGCCTGCAATTGCTGCCGGTGGCCACCCGCCAACCGGTGTGGTCGGCGCGTTGGCCGGCGCTGGTGTGGTGGCACTATGCACCCGGCGTGGTGCTGCTCACGCTGGGCATGGCCAGCGCAGCGCCATGGGTGACGGGCGTGGGCGCCAGCGCGGTGCTGGTGGCGTTGCTGGTGTACGCGCTGCTGTTGGCCAGCAACCTGCGTGGCGCGCGTGG
>JANMYG010000397.1:0-4011 GCA_031381865.1 Betaproteobacteria bacterium
TTCATGAAGGAAATGCGGGTGCCGCATGACAAGGTCAACGTCAACGGAGGCGCCATCGCGATGGGCCATCCGCTGGGCGCGACCGGCGCCATGATCCTGAACACGCTGATCGACGAACTGCACCGCCGCCAGCTGCGTTTCGGCCTGGCCACGCTGTGCGTGGGCGGCGGCATGGGCATCGCCACCATCGTCGAACGGATCTGATCGCCACCACCCATGAAAACCATCCAGTACCAGCTCCAGGACGGCATCGCCACCATCACCTTCGACGAGCCCGGCTCGCCGGTCAACACCATGTGCCAGGACTGGCAACACGACATGACCGAAGTGACGGCCCGGGTGGTGCAGGACAAGGAGGCCATCAACGGCATCATCCTGGCCTCGAACAAGAGCACTTTTTTCGCCGGGGCCGACCTCAAGGCCACGATGCGCCTGCAGCCGCAGGACGCACCAGCGGTGTTCCGGGAAATCGAGCAGCTCAAGAAGAACTTCCGCACGCTCGAGACGCTGGGCAAACCGGTGGTGGCCTGCCTCAACGGCTCGGCGCTTGGCGGCGGATTCGAAGTGGCGCTGGTGGCACACCACCGGCTGGCGCTGGACGACCGCAAGATCCAGTTCGGTTTTCCCGAAGTCACGCTGGGCCTGATCCCGGGCGCCACCGGCATCACCAAGATGACCCGCCTGATGGGGCTGCTGGGTGCGCAACCGTACATCCTGGAGAGCAAGCTGTTCGGCCCGCGCGAGGCGCTCGAGCTGGGCCTGGTGCACGAACTCGTGGCCGACGCCGGCGAACTGCGCGGCAAGGCGCTGGCCTGGATTGCCGCCAACGCCACAGCCGTGCAGCCCTGGGACGAGAAGAACTACAAGATGCCCGGTGGCACGCTGAACAGTCCGGCGATTGCCGGTGCGCTGGCGGTGGCGCCGGCGATGATCAAGAAGACCTCGCGCGGCCTCTACCCGGCCCCGGAATACGCGCTGGCCGCGATGGTGGAAGGCGCGCAGGTCGATTTCGACACCGCGCTGCGCATCGAAAGCCGCTACCTGGCGCGGCTGATCGTGAGCCCGGTGGCGAAGAACATGATCAACACCTTCTTCTTCAACGTGAACGCGATCAAGTCCGGCCAGTCGCGGCCCAAGGGCGTGCCGCGTTACAAGCCGGCCAGGGTGGGCGTGCTGGGCGCCGGCATGATGGGCGGCGGTATCGCTTATGTGCAGGCCAGCCGCGGCATCACCACCGTGCTCAAGGACCTGAGCCTGGACAAGGCCAACTCCGGCAAGGCCTACAGCGCCAAGCTGACGCAGCCGCGCGTGGACAAGGGGCGCATGAACCCGCACGACCAGGCCGAGCTGCTGGAACGCATCACGCCCACCGGCACGGCGGGCGACCTGCAGGGCTGCGACCTGATCATCGAGGCGGTGTTCGAGCAGCGCGCGCTCAAGGCCGCGGTGACACAAGAGGCCGAGCCGATGCTGGCTCCGGGCGGCTTCTTCGCCAGCAACACCTCCACCCTGCCGATCAGCGGGCTGGCCGGCGCCAGCGCGCATCCGGACAAGTTCGTCGGCATCCATTTCTTCAGCCCGGTCGACAAGATGAAGCTGGTCGAGATCATCCGCGGCAAGCAGACCGACGACGAAACGGTGGCCCGCGCCTTCGACTACGTGCAGGCGCTGGGCAAGATCCCGATCGTCGTGAACGATTCGCGCGGCTTCTACACCAGCCGCACCTTCGGCACCTTCGTCACCGAAGGCACCACCATGCTCAGCGAAGGTATTCCCGCGCCGGTGATCGAGAACGCCGGCATCCAGTGCGGCATGCCGGTCGGGCCGCTGGCCGTGATCGATGAGACCGCCTTGTCGCTGAGTGTGCATGTGCTGGACCAGACCCGCGCCGACTACGCCGCCGAAGGCAAGCCTTACGAAGCCGGGCCCGGGCAACTGCTGGTCGAACGCATGGTCACGGAGTTCAAGCGACCGGGGCGCGCCGGTGGCGGCGGCTTCTACGACTACCCGGCCGAAAAGGGTGCCCGCAAGTCGCTCTGGCCGCAGCTCAAACCCCTGTTCGAGCGACCCGGCGTGGCCTGGGACCTGCAGGACGTCAAGGACCGCCTGTTGTTCCGCCAGGCGATCGAAACCGCGCGCTGCCTGAGTGAAAACGTGCTCACGACCGTGCACGACGCCAATATCGGCTCGATCTTCGGCATCGGTTTTCCGGCCTGGACCGGTGGTGCGATGCAGTTCATCTACAGCATGGGTGAGGACAAGTTCATGCAGCGTGCCGACCAACTGGCTTCGAAGTTCGGCGCTGGTTTCGCCCTGGGCGAGCCGGTGCGCGAGACCATCCGCAAACACCGCCCGGTGTATTGAACCGACGCAGCGCGTGTACGGCCGCTCACATACGACGCAGCGCGCGCAAGGCCGTTCCCATTTCCTTGTTTTGCGAAAGACCCCACCATGCCCCAAGTCACCTTCATCGAACACGACGGCAAGCGGCACCAGGTCAGCGGCGTCGTGGGGCTGTCGCTGATGCGCGCGGCCATCGACAACAACGTGCCCGGCATCGACGCCGATTGCGGCGGCCAGTGCGCCTGCGCCACCTGCCATGTGTACGTGGACGCGGCCTGGGAAAGCCGCACCGGAACGCGCACCGCGATGGAGGAAGACATGCTGAACTTCGCCGCCGCCACGCTGCCCAACTCGCGCCTGGCCTGCCAGATTCCGATCACCGAGGCGCTCGACGGCCTCGTCGTGACGATGCCGGATGGCCAGCACTGAACCAAGTCCCACGCGACACACAAGGAGCACCGCCATGAACCAGACCAGTTCCACTAGCCCTGCGGCCGACCAGGCGCGGGCGAAGGCTTATGCCATGCCGCTGGACCAGATCGACGTGAGCGACCAGCGGCTGTTCCAGGACGACAGCATCGGTTATTACTTCGAGCGCCTGCGCCGCGAAGACCCGGTTCATTACCACGTCAATGAACGCATCGGCGGCTTCTGGTCGGTGACCAAGTACAAGGACATCATGCAGGTGGACACCAGCCACGGCATCTATTCCTCCGACTGGTCCAACGGCGGCATCTCGATGTTCGACGCGCCGATGGAACAGCGCCTGCAGATGTTCATCGCCATGGACCAGCCCAAGCACGACGAGCAACGCAAGAGCGTGAGTCCGATCGTCGCGCCCGCCAACCTGGCCGCCATGGAGGGCACCATCCGCTCGCGCACCGCCACCGTGCTCGACAACCTGCCGCGCAACGAGACCTTCAACTGGGTCGAGCGGGTGTCGATCGAACTCACGACGCAGATGCTGGCCACGCTGTTCGACTTTCCGTTCGAGGACCGCAAGTTGTTGACCTGGTGGTCGGACGTGGCCACCTCGGTGCCGGAGATCGACGGCCTGGTCGAGTCCCAGGAGGCGCGGCTGGCCGAGTTGGGCAAATGCCTGGCCTACTTCACGCGGCTGTGGAACGAGCGCGTCAATGCGCCACCGCGGCACGACCTGGTCTCGATGCTGGCGCACGCGCCCGCCACGCGCAACATGCAGCCCAGGGAATTCATGGGCAACCTGGTGCTGCTGATCGTCGGCGGCAACGACACCACGCGCAACTCGATGACCGGCGGCCTGCTGGCGTTGCACCAGAACCCGGCCGAGTTCGCCAAGCTGCGCGCGAACCCGGCGCTGGTCGAGAGTATGGTGCCCGAGATCATCCGCTGGCAGACGCCGCTGCCACACATGCGGCGCACCGCGCTGGCCGACGCCGAACTCGGCGGCAAGCAGATCCGCAAAGGCGACAAGGTCGTGATGTGGTACCTGTCGGGCAACCGCGACGAAGAAGCGATAACCAACGCCAACCAGTTCATCATCGACCGCGCGCGGCCGCGCCAGCACCTGTCGTTCGGCTTCGGCATCCACCGCTGCGTGGGCAACCGGCTGGCCGAGATGCAACTGAAGATCCTGTGGGAAGAAATCCTCCAGCGTTTCCCGGTGATCGAAGTGGTGGGCGAGCCCAA
>JANMYG010000420.1:0-8049 GCA_031381865.1 Betaproteobacteria bacterium
CGCGGGTGACACCGTCAGGAGCAACCCCCAGCACCAGCGGCAGGGAAACGGCGCCAGGACCGGAACGCGGCCATCTTGGCCGGCATCGCGCCAAGAAGCAACGATGCGCCCTGAATCTGGCACTGCAGGACAAGGATTTACTGGCGCTCGCCTGCCAGACGCCGGCCGACTGCAATCCGGTGTGGGCGCACGCCGCAGTCAGGCCCGCTCCTTCAGGCGCATGGTCAGGCCGACCGGATTCATGGTGAAGGCCATCAGTTCCCGCGCCGGCCCCCCGTCGGGGGTATCGACCGCCTCGATGTCGAAACTCGCCAGCAGCATCGTCATCGCCATCTTCATTTCCATCAGCGCCAGGTAACGCCCAGGGCACATGCGCGGGCCGGACCCGAAGGGAATGGCCGCGCGTTTGGCCGCCGTGCCGAGCGGCGGCGACGCGTCCGCCAGCCAGCGCTGCGGCGCGAAGGCGTGCGGGTTGTCGAAGGCGGGTTCACTCACGCTGTCGTGCCGCATGACACCCCAGACCACCGTGCCTCTGGGCACCGCGAGGTCACCCACCGTGGTGTCGCGCAGCGCGTGCAGCACGATGAACGGCGCCACCGGCTTGAGCCGCATGGTCTCGGTGGCACAGGCTTCGAGAAAAACCAGCTGGTCCAGCAGTTCGAGTGTGAGAGCGGCAGGGTCCGGGGCCAGACTGCGGACCTCCTGCTGCACGCGCTGCAATACCTGCGGGTTGCGCTGCAGCAGGTGGATCATCCAGGCCAGGGTGTTGGCGGTGGTGTCTTCACCGGCCAGCAACATCGTCAGTACATTGCCCACCACCTGCTGGTCGCCCAGGCCGCTGTCGGGTTCGTCGGCAGCCAGGATCATCGCCTCGAGCAGGTTGCGTGGCTGCGTGCGCAGGCCCGGGTCGTCGCGCAGGCGCTGCCGGGCCTGCGACACGAAGTCGTGGATGGTGGAGTTGATGACCGCCACGCTGCGGTCGAGTTCGCGGTCGGCCGGCAGCTTGAAATAGCGCCAATACGGCACCACCGACAGGGCCCGCCTGAAAATGGTCGGCAGCACCTTGTCGAGGTGGCGCTGGATCACGTCGTCACCCGACTCGAGCGTGTTGATGTCGCGGCCGAAGGCCAGGCCGGCAATCGCGTCCACGGTAAAACGCATCAGGTCGGCCTGCAGGTTGATGGTCTGGCGCGCCCGGGCCGCCTTTTGCCAGCGCCCCTGAAGCCGCAGCGTCACCTTCACCAGCGACGGGAAATAGGCCCGCACATGCCCCGGCGCGAAACTGGCCATGACCATGCGGCGCTGGCGCCGCCAGTCCTCGCCCTCGGCGCTGAACAGCCCACCCGGCAGGCCCATTTCGCCGCCGATCTGGCTCGTCAGCGGACTGCGCATGAAGCCGTCCGGGCGGTCGCGCATGATGGTGGCGAGCAACTCGTGGTCGGCGATGACCAGGGCCTGCCGGCGCCCCAGTTGCATCCGGAACAACGGCCCGAGCGCGTGCGCCCAGCGCTCGACATCCTGGTGGATGCGCGAGCGCCTGATCTGCAGCGCATTGCCCACCAGCGGCCATCCACGCGGGGCCGGAAGGTCCTTTATCTGGCGCAATGTCGTGCTGCTCATGCCGCGCATTGTGACCGCAGCCGCGGCACGGCGCACGCCGCGTTGGCGACAGCGGCCGCGTTCGGTGAAACCGTGGAGCTCGGCGCGTGATGGCAGACACGGCCGGCCCGCAACCTGTGGCACATTGATAACCAGCCATCGACGCCGCCGATGGCCTGGGCAACCCGCCGCAAAAACATACTGCCTGCCGCCCCACACTGTGCAAGTCCACGTTCCTGAACCCGCCACCGGCAAGCTCCGTGTCACGAAAAAAATTCTGCCGGCGAGTCGCGGCGCCCTGAAGCTCGCCCGCCAATTCGGCGACGCCCTGGTCTGCGTACGCCACAGATCCGACGACAAAGGCGAATTTCGCTACACCACGGTCGAGCTGCTGGTGGAGACCGTGCGGGTACGGCCCAGGATCGACCGGGTCGTCGGCTTGCGCATCGGCTTCGGAGAGAAGTCGCTCCAGGCCATGGTCCGCGCGGCGGGCGGAACCTGGGACTACAAGGCCAAGTTGTTGCGCATTCCGCGCCGTGTTGCCGGCACCCTCAAACTAACGGACCGCATCGCCGACGAGTAGCTGCCTCTGGAATCCAGAGCTATCTACAAAGGTGTGCATGTGGCAACATGTGGCTACTGGTGGCAACATGGTGTGGTCGCCGAAATTGCGTTGGCCTCGCAGGAACTGACAGTCTCGTCTTCCGAGCGAAGCCGTTGGTAGCGCAACTGCTGTCGCCGCGGGATCGTGGTGAAGCGTAGACTTACCACGGCCACGCGAGGTGCGGCGGCAACAGCGGCCAAGGAGAAACTCATGGACTCGCAGTATTTCCATCGACTTGAGGATGCCCTTCGCGGGCTCGCTACAGATCCAGCAACCGCAGGAGACCCAATCAAGCGAACCTTCCTATTTGACGGTCAAGATCTATCGTGCAATGTCAATACGCTCGAAGACAACGCGGATGTCATCCACATCCAGCCAGATCACGACGAAGTCGTTCTCGTCTTGGAAGGTCAGTGTGGCTTTCGCGTCGGTGATGAGACAAGGCGAGTCAAAGCCGGTGACCTCATGTTTATTCCCAGGAGCACAGTTCACGGGCCTATCGTAGACAGTGGTCGTGTCGCCTTGCTATCCATCTTCGCGCCGTTTTTCGACCGCACGAAAACGAACATCCGGTGGTCGCGGGACGCGTTCGCATAGTGGACGCGAGCGAGGCCAACACATTCACTCGAAGCGGAGGCGCTATAGCTCACGATCTAGCAAGCTACGTCGGATCCATTCCCGAGAACTACGACCGCTACCGCGCGACCGACTTCGAGCCATATGCCGACGATCTCGCGGGTCGCGTCGGGAGCGCCGGACCGCGCGGCCCGGTTCTCGAGCTGGCATGCGGTACCGGGATACTGACCGAACGGCTGCGCACGCGCCTTCCGCTCTCGGTTCGCATCGTCGCCACGGACCTCAATCCCCCGATGCTCGAGTATGCGCGCACGAAACGCGGCGCAATGCCCGGTATCGAATGGCGGCAGGCTGATGCCGTCACGTTGCCCTTTGCGTCCGGGTCATTTGACGCCGTGCTATGCCAGTTCGGTTTCATGTTCGTGCCTGACAAGGCTGTCGCTTTTCGTGAAGCGCAGCGTGTGCTCTCCCCGGGCGGTCTGCTTGCGTTCAACGTGTGGGACAGCATCCAGACGAACCAGTCGATGCGCGTCGTGCAGCAGACGATTTCGTCATTCCTGGGTCACGAGCCGGGGTTCTTCGACGTTCCGTTCGCCCTGCACGACCGTTCGCTCCTGCGCGATGTGGTGCGATCGAATGGATTTCAGCAAATTGAAATCTCAACCGTGAGCATTCGGACCGTGAGCCCTTCCGCGCGCTGGCTGGCGATCGGCATCGTGACGGGCTCACCGGCGAGCCTGGAGCTGCAACAGCGAGGCATTGCGTCCGAGCCCGTCATCGAAGCGGCTGCGGCAGCTCTCGCCCGCGCGTTTGGCGACTGCCCCTGCGAGACGGACCGCAGAGCCGTGGTGGTAACGGCACGCGCGCCATAGAACCCAGCGGTGAGTGGCACATGCGCATAGGCGATAAACTGCCTTCCAACCTGCTGATCGAATGGACCGCCAACGGCATGCAACGTCATCGCCAATCTTCGGACCGGTGTACGCCGTTGGCGTCCACTCATCGCCAGCGTTCGGCCTCATAGCCACCCCGTTCGATGCGCTTGCACAAATGTAGCCTATCGGCTACATTTGCCTGATGCGCGTAGAACAGACTGAGGTCTATGGCGACTGGATCAATGCGCTGAAGGATCGCGCAGGTCGCGCGCGGATTCAGGTTCGCGTCGATCGACTCGTTCACGGGAACCCGGGCAGTCACCGCAACCTGACAGACGGCGTATCTGAACTCAAGATCGACTTCGGTCCAGGGTATCGCGTCTACTACACGCAAAAAGGTGATCGGCTGCTGCTTCTCTTGGTGGGCGGAGACAAGTCCACGCAGCAGAAGGACATCGAGCGCGCGATTGAGCTGGCACGAGGTTTTCAGGAGTAAAGAGTATGACTAAGGCTGCAGCGAAGAAGGTCACGAAGACCAAGACCGTTCCATATGACGTTGCGGAACAACTCCGTACGCCCGAGGAGATGGCCGCCTACCTTGATGCGTGGCTCGAGGAGGCGCCCGATGACACCTCTGGAATTGCACGCGCACTAGGCGATATTGCTCGCGCCAAAGGCATGTCGCAAGTCGCCAAGGAGGCGGGCTTGAGCCGCGAGAGCCTATACCGCGCGCTGAGCGCTGACGGCAACCCAAGCTTCGCCACCGTCCTGAAAGTCGCGCGCGCGCTCGGAGTAAAGCTACATGCGGCAGCGGCTTGAGTCGCCGACAAAGGGGCCGAACCCCTTGGTCAACCGGACGCTCCACGGCATGGCTGGCTTGGGCACCATTTCATTCTTGCCCAAGCCGGCCATGCCGTTCCGCCGGTTACCGCGAACGTCAGGCCTCGACACACCATGCTTTGCTCCAGGAGAGTCAGCGCCTATCGGCGAGGACCAAACAGCCACGATGCGGCAGAACCGCTGAAAGCGCCGCGCTCCAGGCCCGGGACCGTGTTCTCGATCCACTGAAGGTACATTGAACGCTCGAGCACATGCGAGGATTGAACGATGTCGACTGAACCCAAAATCAAGGGCCCTGCTTCTTACTTTCCGTCCATCGAGAAAACGTACGGGAAGCCAATTGCCCACTGGTTCGAAGTCGTGAAGAAGGCGGGGCCGCTCGAGCACATGGAACTCGTGAACATCCTCAAGACCGAGCACAGTATGGGTCACGGTCATGCAAATGCCATAGTGGCGTATCTGCTGGCTAAAAAGTAGGGAGCGCATGGCATCACAAATCAAGGCTTCCGCGCCACAGTCGCGAGGGAGGCCTCTCAAGCAACACCACCCGTGTGATTGATTCGTAAGGGCGTATTCAGGCGGGTTGTTCGGCGGAGATGAGTTTCACGCCCATCTTGTTGGCACGTTGGGCAAGTTGTCGCAGGAGGCGTTGTCGGTAACGTTCCTCGAAGTAGTCCTGGCCTTGGTCGGTGTATTCCTCGCCTTTGGTCAGCATGGTGTAGATCAACCGAGCCAGTTTGTGGGCCACAGCGGCAACCGCCTTGGGCTTGTCCATGCGTGCTGACATGCGCCGGAAGTACGCCCCCAGCGCCGACTTGCTGGAGCGCAGTGCCGCTGCTGCAACCCGTAGCGCCTGGGCTGCGCGGTTGAGTGCTTGCTGGAAGCAGCGTAGAGCTTCAAGGAAGAAGACGCCGAAACCTTCCATCGAGTGGCTGCCCAAAAGGCTGCGCCTTTTGCGCACCGCCCTTGTCACACATTAGACGGCTAGAGAAAGGTTGCGATGTTCATAGGACACTACGGCCCCGCCATCGCGATCAAAGCGATTCGGCCGGAAATCCCAATATGGCTGCTGTTCATTGCGGTCCAGCTTGTGGACATCGCTTGGGCCGTACTGGTCCTGCTCGGAATCGAGAAGGTTGGGATTGTTCCGGGGATAACTGCGTCGAACCCACTGGACCTTTACTACATGCCTTACACGCACAGCCTTGCAGCTGCGGTCCTATGGGCGCTGGCAACGATCGTCCTCTGCAAGTTGCTGCCTCGAGTGCAAGTGTGGTCCACTGCACGTTGGATCGGACTTGCAGTGGTCTCGCACTGGGTTCTGGACTTGTTGGTGCACAGACCCGACCTCCCGCTATACGACGACACGATGAAGATGGGCCTGGGACTCTGGAACTATCCGGCGATTGCCCTCGCCCTGGAAGCGACGCTTCTGTTCGGGGGAATGGCCATGTACCTGAAACGGACCACGGCCATCAATGTTGTCGGCCGCTTTGGCCCGCCTGTCTTCGGGATCTTGATGCTCTCGATTCAGTGCTACGTCTTCTTCGGTCCACCACCGTCCTCCTCAAACGCTGCCGCGACAACCGCGCTCATCTCCTATTTCGTCTTCGCAGCCGTAGCTCATTGGCTCGACCGGCAGCGTGTGCGTGCACCCAAATACCGCGCCTGAACCGCAGGGGCCACGAACTCAAGACCAACACCACCGACCCCGACAGCGCCAGGATGGCCACCGGCAAGGGCGTCATCCAGGGTTATGCGGCGCAGGCGGCCGTGGACAGCTCGCACCAGGTGATCTTGGCCGCCGATGTGACCGGCTCGGGTTCTGGGCAGTCGATGCTGGTGCCTCTGATCGAGCAGACGGCGGCGTACCGCGAGGCATACACCCTGGTCACGGCGGACGCGGGTTACCACAGCGATGCCAATGCCGCCAAACTGATGCAGCAGGCGATATCCGTGCTAATTGCCGACAGCCAGATGCGCCAGCGCGACGAACGGCTGCACGACCAGGTCTCCACCGCCAAGAGCGGGGACCGCCAATCGTGCGCGCTACGCGCCCGATACCTGAAGAGTATTGACGCGCAGTGGCACCTGTACTGCATGGAGCACAACATCGAGAAGCTGGCCAGCAGCGGATGGAGGCCGTGAGCGACACTGCGCGGCCCAGGAACACCCCAAAACGCAGCGCCACGGGCACAATGACGGCGTGACCCACCGCCAAGCTGCAATTTCCTCGACCACGAAGAACCTGGCACCGCGAGGCGCGTGGACGCACTGCAGGGCTTGCGAAATTGGGGTTTTCTTGCAGCCGGGTTGGGCGTCGCAAAACCCAACCGTTCCCGCCCCTGACCCAACGCACATACCAAACTATGCCAATCGAATTCCTGAATCCCGATGGTCTTGCCAAGCCGGTCGCTTACTACAGCCACCTTGCCGTCGTACCCAGCGGCTATAGGCAGTTGGTCCTCGCTGGTCAAGTTGGCAATCGAATTGACGGAAGCTTTCCTGAAACGCTCGACGACCAGTTCGATCAGGCGATTGCGAATGTCCTTGCGGTTCTGAAGTCCCAGGGCGCAACCGGACGAGACGTGGTGAAGGTCACGTGTTACCTCGCAGAACGGCCTGACTCCTACGCACGGATCGGCAAGGCGCTGAGAGGGGCGTTTCCAGAACCCCCACCCGCGCAGACCTTCGTCATCGTGGCCGGACTGGCATTCCCCGCTCTGAAGGTCGAGATCGATGTTCAAGCTGCCCTGGTTCAATAGGTCCGCATGCATAGCCCGCCATTAGCGCGCGGCATGAACAAGTTTGTAGTCATTGGGGAGCTGTCTCGCCATCGGGAACCGGGGCCGACGCCACCCGCAGAAGCAGCTCTCTCACTCGTGCTGCGCTCCCTGCAGCAGCCCGAACACATGGCGCGGCTCGATGCATTCGTGTCGGAAGCCGCCGCGCGAGCGACAGGCGGCGAGGTCTATGAGGTCCTCTTTGCGGTCAGGGGGCCGTGGGACAAGACGCCGAGCCATGCCGTCTACGCAGTATGGGAGATTCGAGACCTGGAACGTGCCGCAGCCTTCGTCGAGAGTCGGCGGCAGTTGTTCACTCTGCGCCGGCAGGTCCTGCCCACCTTCGCTGCCGATTGGCTGCTGAAGCATCGCGACCAGGAGGGACGTTACATGGTGGTGGGCTTCTATGGCGACGAAGACGGCGCATCGCGCCTGTGCCGCGAACACCCGCAGATCAAGCTGTTCGCGGCGGCACACCCGGCCAGCGACTACGGCGCGGTAGACCTGACGGGACTTCGTTGCTGGCGCATCGACGGCTTTGGCCACGTCGCAGGTACGGTCTGGCCGCACGCTGGAGCAGACGGCTGACGACGCGCACTGGAGCATTCTCGACCATGACTACACCGACTGCCGATCGCCAACCTCGACCACTACCACGTCATGTGGCCGTCATCGGCGCTGCAGGTGGTCTTGGCCAGGGAATACTCGGCGTGTGCCGGGCAGCAGGAATCAGCTTCACTGCCATCGTCCGTTCTCGGCCGGAACGCATAAC
>JANMYG010000712.1:0-8058 GCA_031381865.1 Betaproteobacteria bacterium
GTTGCCGACGGCGTCGGCGAACGTCCCCGCCGTTGACGGGTCATCGGTCGACCCGTTACGGCCCGTTCGCGGGTTGAGCGGGACTTTGCCCATAGCGGATCCGTCCGGGTTGCCCCGCAGGGGATCCCATGTGAACCAGCCGGAACACCACTCCCCCACTATGCGTAGGTTCGCTTGCTGCTCTGGCGTGACCACGCCGGGTATGTGCGGGTAGTCAGTCAACGCATGCGCGCCGCTACCCGATTGAAGTAAAATATTCATGATGTATCGGTGCCCTGCCGGGCACTCTTCTGTTGTGTTGATCGAGTAAGCCCGCCCCAAGCGGGCTTACTTTTTTGTGTGGGACCTGCCCATGCAGATTTCCTACCGGCTCGCTGACACTGTGGTCGCCAGCCTTGCGATTTCACTGAACACAAGGCGCACCCACAGGCGTAGGTCTACGTCTTGCCCTGCCGCGTCCTTAGGTTTGCAAGGTAGTCGGGGTTACGGGCCATCTCCCGCAAATGCCGCGTAAGAATCTCGTTCAACAGGAGATAGTCCGTCAGCGAATCCGCCGCATTGAATGTGCCGAAATCAATCCTCCCGCTACTGTGGAAAACCTCCCGCTGGTACGGGTCATGCCCCGTGTACTTTCCCGGAACCGGCATGTCAACGTCATCAAGCCCGCGCGCCGCCAGGAACCCCAGTTCTTCGGATTCGTGAAAGCTGCTTTTGCCCCTCCATGAGAATGGCAGGCGCGCAGAGTGCAGCTCACAGAATTTTTGCCACAGCAAATTCACATCTGCCTTGACGTCGTTCTGCACCGATGCCCGGTGCTTGCTGCCGGGGCTCGCTGCTCGCGGCTTGTCGCTACGGGCCTTCATACCGACACCCCTGCCGCAAGCACGCTTTCGAGCTGAGCTCGCGACCAGCGGACAGTGCGACCGACCTTGATCGCCGGCGGCGGAAGTACGCCACGTTTGACCCAGCGCCTGCATGTTTGTGGGTGCGCTCCGAAGAACTTCGCCACGCCGGGCATGCTGAATGTTTCCTGTCGCGCCGTTACTGTTGCGACAGCTTCGCGGACGGCACCGAATAGCCCCGCCATAGTCATTGGTGTATCAAGCGTGGCTTGAATCGATTCCGGTGTTTTACACATTTTGATTTTCTCCAGGTGTGTGTTTCACAGCCCCCGCCAGGTGACAGAGGTTCGCGCCCGCTTTGACGCTGGGATAGAACATATCTGCCGGCGCGACGAAAGTAAATCCCCCATGCTCGCTTTAGCTCAAGTGGTCACCGCACCGACCGTATTACAGCGCTATCAACTTGGCATTAGCTACGCCTTTCATAGCAAAAAAAAATAGGCCCCGTCACGTTTCCATGACGGGGCCAATGTGGACTCCAAGGTGGGACAAAGTGTCCCGGGTTCAGGCTTCAAGGTTTGTGGCAAAGCGCCACGGTATCGGACTCCAAGGGATGGGGCAAAGTGCCCCGGGTTTTGCAGTGCATGCCCGTCGGGCTGCACTGTCTGGTTATCTCTGGCCTGCGCGCATTGGCACCACGTTGTCGGCTTGGGGCTGGCACACCCGGTCTAGATGGTCGGCCCACCACTGCATCAACGCGCGCCGCTGGTCTGTGTACTGGTTCTGATCGTAGGTCCCGCGCACCTTGTCCGCATGCACATGGGCCAAAGAAAATTCAATAGCTTCAGTCCGGTTCGCCCCAAGGTAGGGCCACGATGCATGCGCCACCGTGCTGAACACCTTGCGCAGCCCGTGGCCCACCAACTCGCCATGCCACCCCATTACCTTCAACAGGTTGTTGACGGCATTCTCACTGCAAAGCCTGCCTTGGTAGTTCCCGTCCAACCGGGTGAACACAAAGCCTTCCTGTACGCCCTTCAGGCCAGCCCCCGCCGCCGATTGCCACGCCTGTATGTCCCGCAGGATTTGGGCGGCCTGATCACTCAAGGGGATCGACCACGGTTTCCGCTGTTTCATCCGGCCGGCAGGTATGTGCAGCATGGGCCTGTCGGTGTCCAGCCCCTCGACCTCGGACCATCGTAACTCGCGTATCTCCCGAGTCCGCGCGCCCGTCAGGGTCAACATGCGCAACAAGTGCCCGGCGACGGGGTACTGTAGGCCCGACATGGCTTCGTGCAGGGCTTTGGTGTACTCCGGCAGCCGGTCGGATTTGAAAGCCCTGCGACCCACCTGCAGGGGCTTGCCCAGCCCCTTGCGCGCCCGCGTAACCGGATTGACACCATCGAACCAGCCCTGCGACGCGGCATAGTCGATTGATTTTTCAAGGTCGGCACTCGACCGCCTGAAAGTTTCGGCCCGGTCGCGCGCACCCAGAGCACTGAATGTGTCGGCGACATCGGCAACCGTCAGGAGTGCGACCGGCTTGTCCCCGATATGGTCTAGATATTCCTCCAGTCGGCGCAACCGCTGGCCCGAATACTTCGGACTTGTCAGCTTGCCCTTGGTGGCTTCATGCCACTGCTCGACCGCCCGACCCACTGTGCGCGATTCGAGTGCTGAACGTGCATTCCCATCCGCGATGTGTTTCGCCATGCGTTCACGCGCAGCCTTGACCGGCTGGATACCACTGTCAATTTCCGCCAGCTTCAATGCTGACGCCTTGCGCGCACGTGCCAGAGTCTTGGCACCGTCACCCTGAATGGCCTTGGGGTCATACCGCCCTAGACCCAGCGACTGTTTCTTATCTGCGTACGTGTACCGCAAAACCCACGATGCACCGCCACCCACCGTTCCAGGCTTCCGGACCTCAAGGAAAAGCCTGTCCCCGACATTCAGGCGCTTCACCGATGTGCCAGCCGGCACGTCCCGAATGAACTGGTCAAGTTCTACCGCAGTGATCGCCATACACGCTCCGGAGGTAAGAGGGCAAAGTACCCCGCTTTTACCTCCTGGATTATGCGCTCTTAATCACTCATCCGGACTCATCGGAGCACGCCAAAACACCTAACAAAAGCAATTTTCTCGATACGAATCAATCTGTTATGCAAGCAATGTTCAATCCGTTCACTCTTGAAGTACATCATTTTCGGCGGACGCCTTCTCCGCCACAAACAAAAAAGCCCCGCATTGCGGGGCTTTTTTTTGGCGAGGAACCGGGTTAGCGGATCACGGCCAGTTCGGTGCGCTTTCCGCCCTTGTAGGTCATCAAGGTCAGCGCGCCATTCTTGATGTCGCCTTTTTCGTCGAAGGAGATGGTACCGGTCACACCCTTGTAGTCCGCTGTCGCGGCCAGCACGGGCAGGTACTTTGCCGGATCGGCTGAGTCGGCCTTGACCATCGCCGCCACCATCACGTTGAGCGCGTCGTACACATATGGTGCGTAGACCTGCACGTCGGCGTTGAACTTGGCCTTGAAGTCGGCCTTGAACTTGTCCATGCCGACCTTCTGTTCGCCTTCGACGCCACCAGCCTCTGCGCAGTAGACCATGTCGTCCTTCATGGCGTCGCCGGCCAGCTTGGGCAACTCGCTCGAGCAGATGCCGTCGCCACCCATGAACTTGGCCTTGATTCCGAGCTGGGCCATCTGCTTGATCATCGGACCGGCAACAGCGTCCATGCCGCCAAAGAAAACGATGTCGACCTTCTTGCCCTTGAGTGTGGTCAGGATGGCATTGAAGTCGGTTGCCTTGTCGGTCGTGAATTCATGACCGGCCACCTTGCCGCCAGCAGCCTCGACTGCCTTCTTGAACTCTTCGGCAACACCCTGGCCATAGGCGGTACGGTCATCGATGACGCCGATGGACTTGCCTTTGAGCGTGGCCACGGCATATTTGCCGAGTGTGCTGCCCAGGTGCACGTCGTCGGCAACCACGCGGAATACGCCCTTGAAACCCTGGCGTGTGAATTTGGGGTTGGTGGCGGACGGGGAAATCTGCGGAATGCCCGCGGCGTTGTAGATCGCCGAGGCCGGAATCGATGTACCCGAATTCAGGTGGCCGATCACGCCTGCCACCTTTGCGTCCACCAGTTTCGTGGCGACCGCGGTACCCTGCTTCGGATCGCCGGCGTCGTCTTCGGGCATCAGTTCGAGCGTCACCTTCTTGCCGCCAAGCATCACGCCCTTGGCGTTCAACTCTTCGATCGCCATGCGCGCGCCATTCTCGTTGTCCTTGCCCAGGTGGGCGATTGCGCCGCTGGTCGGGCCGACGTGACCGATCTTGACGACGTTGGATTCGGCAGCCGGTGCCGCCGCGACCGGCGCCGAAGCTGGAACCGCTGCCGCTGGCGCCGGCTCTTCCTTCTTGCCGCAGGCGACCAACAGGACGGCGGCCGCGCACAAGGTCAAACTGGTACGAAATGTCATATGCATAGAATCTCCAAGGGGAATTTTTAGAACAGTTGAAAGATAGGTATTTATCTCAACAGCGCGGGAGGATACCGCATTTCTTGCGGCCACACCATAGGGAAGCCACTAGGGACAAGGCCGTCGTGCCTGCAACAAGAAGCGCGGTCTGGCTTGCGGGGGATGGGCTGGTCAGACGCGCCGGCGCGCGGCAATCTCGTTGGCCACCATGTCGGCGACAGCCTGGCGCAAGATCGGCTCGACCTCTTCGCGCAGCCGCGCCGCAATCGCGTCGACCTGCTCCAGCACTGCCGTCGCGACCGCGTCGCGCAGGAGGCTGTCGAGTTCCGTCTCGACCTGCCCGCGCACGCTGTCGGCAATCGCCTGCAAGTCGGCATCGACGTCGAGCCGCCCATCGTTCGCGGGGCTGCGCGGCAAGCCGGCACGCGGCTGCACGACCTCGGTCAAGGTCGGCAAGAAGCGAGGTACGTTCCTGGGCAGCACCGCCATCAACGAGGCTCCTTCAACGCGACTTCGTGGCGGGTGATGGCGTAGCCCCGGTCGACGTAGTGCTTCCATCGTATTCGCGACTGGGCGCGGTCCGCGTCGTCAACGCCGACGACCTCGATCAGGCGGTCGAAACGCTCGAAGCCCGACGGGACGCCAGCGCCCAGATTGAGCAGCACTTCGTGGTGTGGCGCCTCCAGCGGCAATGCACAAAGCACGACGGGCGAATTGGCCAGCACTGCGGGCGCGCCGGAGGCGAGGCAATGGGGAACGAAGTCGACGGCTGAAAAAGTCCACAGGTCACGGTCGAACTGCTGCAGCACGGACTGCTCACCGGTGACCGCCACGCGCACTCCTTTTGCGACTGCCTTGCGCAGCAAACGAAAAACATAACCGGCCTTGTCGAGCACATTGAAATGAAAGGCCACTTCCGTCATCACGCAGCACCTGGCCCGGCATCAAGCCGGCTTGCGCCTGGATGCCACGGGAGCCCTGGTGCCAACCGCGCCGCCACTTGCCGCAAGTGCCATCAGGTAGCCCAGCAGCAGAGGCACCGGCCGGCCAGTGGACCCCTTGGAGGTACCGCCTTTCCAGGCCGTACCGGCAATGTCCAGGTGCGCCCATGGGTACTTGCCGGCAAAGCGCTGCAGGAATTTTGCCGCCGTGATGGCGCCCCCCGCGCGGCCTGCCACATTGGCGACGTCCGCAAAGTTGGTTTTGAGGCCATCCGCATAGTCATCGTCCAGGGGCATGCGCCAGCACAGGTCCTGGGCGGCTTCCCCGGCGGCAAGCAGGTCATTGGCGAGCTCATCGGCGCTTGCAAACATGCCGCTGCGCACCGCTCCCAGCGCAATCACACAGGCACCGGTGAGGGTGGCAATGTCGATCACCGCCCGCGGGCGAAAACGCTCGGCGTAGGTCAGTGCATCACACAGGATCAGCCGCCCTTCTGCGTCGGTATTGAGAATTTCGATCGTCTGCCCGCTCATGCTCGTGACCACATCGCCCGGCTTGACGGCCCGTCCATCGGGCATGTTTTCGCAACTCGGTATCAGCCCCACCACGTTGATGGCCGGCTTGAGGTCGGCGAGGGCCCGGAACACACCAAGGACGCTGGCGGCGCCACACATGTCGAATTTCATCTCGTCCATTTCCGGCGCCGGCTTGATGGAAATGCCACCGGTATCGAAGGTGATTCCCTTGCCGATCAGGACCGTCGGGGCCTGTGACTTGGCGGCACCGTCGTAACGCAGCACCACAAAACGCAGTTCCTCGGCGGAGCCGTTGGCCACCGCGATCAACGCGCCCATGCCGAGCTTGGCCACCTGTTTCGGGCCCAGTACCTCGCACTTGATGCTTGCCAGTTTCCCCAGGCTCTTGGCCGCCTGCGCGAGCATCGCGGGCGTCGCGTGGTTGGCCGGCCGGTTGGCCCATTCCTTGGCCAGTTCCACACCCTGCACGGCCGCGACTGCATGGTCGAAACTGGCCTGTGCAGGAGCGGTCTGCGCGACCCCGATGCACACATGGGCCAGGCTGCGTCCTTCGGGCTTGGACTTCGTCGTGGTGTAGACGTAGGTCGACTCCGCAACCGCCATGACCGCACCGTGCACCACGTCGGGCGCGGCCGGCCAGCCGAAACACACGACCACCCTCTTGACGCCGCCCGACTTGAGAACGCCGCAGGCGGCGGTGATCGCCAGTCGCGCCTGGCGGACATTGCCTTCCTCGACACCGGCCAAGATGAGGCGCGAACACGACACTGCGGCCGTGCGGTAGAGTTGCAGCAGTTTGCCCGCCTTGGGTTCCAGATCACCGGCCTTCAATGCACCGCAGACCAGGTCGGACAAGACGTCGCCGGCTGCCTTGAATGATTTGGGCACTACCACGATCAAGGCGTCGCCCTTGCGCGTTGCCGCATGGGCGAGGTCAAGCTGGCTGAGTTCAAAGTCCATAATTGTGTTTTTCGATACCACCAACAAGCGCACAAATGTGAGTCGGCGCTGAAACTCCGCTTTTCTTCGATCCGATGTTATTCCATTCTTCCATCCGCAAGGAAATGGCACGCGCCTTTGGCGCCACCGTCGTCGTGCTGGCAACGATCGTGATGACCATGTTCCTGATCCGCACGGTTGGCCTCGCTTCACGAGGAAGCGTGAACCCGGCGGAAGTCATGATGGTGCTCGGGTACACGGTGCTCGGCCAATCGCCGGCCATACTGACCCTGAGCCTGTTCATCTCGATCGTCGGCACGTTGTCGCGCATGTACCGCGACAGCGAAATGGTGATCTGGTTTTCCAGCGGCCGGGGTCTGGCAAGTTTTGTTCGACCACTGATCCGTTTCGTCTGGCCGGTGCTGGTGGTGATCGCGGTGACAGCGGTTTTCGCCTGGCCGTGGGCCCACGAGCAATCGCAATCGCTGCGCGACCGCTTCGAGCAGCGCAGCGACCTGGAGCGCGTCGCGCCGGGGCAGTTTCAAGAGTCCGCCAGTGGCACCCGCGTGTTCTTCATCGACAAGGACTCGGTTGAAGGAAAGACCGCCGGCGAAGTCTTCATCGCCGCCAGCGAAAAGGGCCAGGAGACCGTCACGTCCGCGCGCGCAGGGCGTATCGAGACCACCGGATCCGACCGTTTCCTCCTGCTCTCCAACGGCCAGCGCCTCGAGAAGGCGGCCGGCAACCAGGGGCTGAAACTGAGCGAATTCGAGCAATACGGGCTGCTCATCACGGACCGCGCGCGCGAAGCTGCCCGTGAGATATCTCCACAGGCGGTTACCACGCAGACACTCATCGCGGCCCGCACCCCCGCCTTTCTGGGCGAATTGTCGTGGCGCCTCGGCATGGCTTTGGCCGCGATCAACCTGGTGCTGATCGGTCTCGCGTTGTCGAGCGTCAACCCCCGGATCGGCCGCAACGGCAACCTGGTGTTTTCCTTGTTCACGTTCATCCTCTACTACAACATGATCAACCTGGGGTCGAGCCGGATCGCGACCGGGTCGATCGACTTCGGACGTTTCATGCTGATGCTGCACGGTGGCGTGTTCATCACCGCGATGCTGCTGCTGGCGAAGCTGCACTGGAACTGGACGCTCAGCGCCAGCCTGCGACGCCACCGGGCCGGCATGTCCGCCGCGGGGACAGCGCGATGAAGACCGTGCGTCGAATGATCTACGGCGAGGTGTTGGCGTCGGTAGGTTTCGTCACGCTGGCGTTTCTGGCCCTGTTTTCCTTCTTCGATCTGGTGGCCGAG
>JANMYG010000441.1:0-3545 GCA_031381865.1 Betaproteobacteria bacterium
ACCGGACATGGGCGCGCAGATCCAGGACCTCGACCTGCAGCAGGTCGCGCGCAAGGCATTACATCTGCTCGAGCCGGAACTTCGCCGGCGCGGGGTCGAGCCGGTGGTGGAGTTGTCCGGTCCGGCCTTCAAGGTGCGCGCCGAGCCGGTGGCGCTGGACCAGATCCTGCACAACCTGCTGATGAACGCGCTGCAAGCGCTCGACCAGGTCCAGATCAGCGACCGCAAGCTGGTGCTGGCCCTGAGCGCCACCGAAGAACATGGGCAGTTGAGCCTGCGCGACACCGGACCCGGCATCCGGCCCGAGGTTTTGCCGCATGTGTTCGAGCCATTTTTCACCACCCGCGAAGGCGGGCTCGGGCTGGGACTGAGCCTGAGCGAGTCACTCGCCAGTGGCATGGGGGGAAGCCTGGGCGCTTTCAACCGGTCGCCGCGGGGCGCGGAATTCTGCCTCAGCCTGCCGCTCGCCTCGCTGCAATGAATTCGCCGCTGTCGCCGCTGATCCACCTGATCGACGATGACGAAGCGGTGCGCAACGGCTTGTCCTTGCTGATCGGCACCGTCGGGCTGCGGGTGCAGGCCTGGGCCGATCCGCTGGACTTCCTTCAGAACTTCGATCCGCAGTCGATCGGCGCCATCGTGCTGGACATCCGCATGCCGGGAATCAGCGGGCTGACTGTTCTCGACACCCTGTTGGACAGGGGCGTGGACCAACCGGTGATCATGTTGACCGGTCACGGCACGGTGGATATGTGCCGGCGCGCCTTCAAGGCGGGTGCTGCCGAGTTCCTGGAAAAACCGGTCAACGACGAACTGCTGCTCGAGGCGCTGCAAAACGGCGTGCGCCAGCACGTCAAGCTGCGCGCCAGCAGCCAGGCCAGTCGGCTGACGCGGACGCGTTTTGCCCAGTTGTCCGAACGCGAGCGCGAGGTGCTGGGCCTGATCGTGGCCGGCCTGACAAACAAGGAGATGGGTCGTGCGCTGGCGGTCTCCCCGCGCACGGTGGAAACGCACCGCGCCAACCTGTTCGAAAAACTCGAAACCACCTCGCTGGCGCAACTGGTGCGCGAATACGCGACCCTGGTCGACCGGCATAGCGCTCCGTAGTTCTACGCAGACGCGGGCGTAGCGCTACGCATGGGCACGGTCGCGGCACTTGTCTACAGTTGCGGCACGGTTGATCCAACCGCGGCAATTGCAAAACACCCGAAGAAACCATGACCAATTCCAGACATCTGCCGGCCGTCCTGATGTGCTTCGCCGCCGCCGCCGCGAGCGCCCAGGCCGTACGCACCGAGAGAAACATGTCGCTCGACCTGGCCAACCAGATCGCGGCGGCGACCGTGGCCACCTGCACCACCAACGGTTATTCCGTGACGGCCACCGTGGTCGACCGCGCCGGCAGCGTGCGGGCGGTGCAGCGCGCCGACAACGCCGGCCCACACACGCTCGGTGCGAGCCAGCAAAAAGCCTTCACCTCCGCTTCCGCCAAGAACAACACACTGGCCATGATGGAGGGGGCCCAGAAGAACCCCGCCGCCGCCACGCTGGTCTACATCCCCGGCTTCCTGCTGGTCGGCGGCGGCGTTCCGGTCACGGTCGGCAACGAGGTGATTGGCGCGGTGGGCGTGGGTGGAGCCCCGGGTGGTCACCTGGACGAACAATGCGCACTGGCTGGCATCGACAAGGTCAAGGACCTGCTGAAATAGGCCCGACCAGCCCAGGCAGATCGTCTGCGACAAGCTGCAGCGAACCCATGAACGACCTAGCCGCCTGCCAGGCGCGTAACCACGCCGGGCCCGGTGCACCGATGCGCCGCCGCAGCCGTGCGATTGGCCTGGCGGTCGCCCTGGCCCTGGGTTCAATCGCAACTGCCCCGGCGAACGCCCAGGTTGGACCCAGCGCAGCGGAGACCACACGTTACGCCGGGCTGCATGCGGCCGCGCACCAGGGCGACCTGGCCGCGATGGCGCGCCTACTCGCGGCCAGCGCGAATCGTCCGGGCGACCTCGCCGCGCGCGACGGCAACGGGCGCACGCCGGTCCATGTGGCGGCGTTTGCGCGCCAGCGCGACGCGATCGTCGCTCTGGCCAAAGCCGGCGCGAATCTGGAGGCGCTGGAAAACGACCGTTATGACGCAGTCACGATCGCGGCGGTGGCCGACGACGAGCAGACACTGCGCACCCTGCTCGCGCTCGGCGCCAGCGCCAAACTGACCACCAGCGTCTACGACGGGACAGCACTGATCGCCGCCGCCCACCTGGGCCATGATGGCGTCGTCAGGCAACTGATCGCGGCCGGGGCGCCGCTCGACCACGTCAACAACCTGCACTGGACAGCGGTCATCGAGTCGATCGTGCTCGGCAACGGCGGGCCGCGCCACCAGGAAACCCTGCGCGCATTGCTGGCCGCCGGGGCGAGCACCCGCCTGACTGACCGCGGCGGAAACACGCCGCTGCAACTGGCGAAGGCGCGCGGCTACCAGTCCATGGTGCAGTTGCTTGAACGCCATGGTGCCAAATAGGCGCGGCGCGCGCCGCCTGGAGCAAGCGCGATCGCCGGGTCAATGCAGCGTCACGCGCACGAACTTGCGTTTGCCCACCTGCAACAGGTAGGCGCCGGCGCCGAACTTCAGTCCCTTGTCACTCACCTGCACCGAGTCCACGCGCACACCGCCGCCGTCGATCAGGCGGTTGCCTTCGCCAGTCGATGCGGTGAGCCCGGCCATCTTGAGCATCGATGCGATACCGAGTTCGGTCCGGCCTTCGCCCAGCGGCAGACGGAGTTCGAGCACCGCATCGGGCACGCCGCCACGCGAGCGGTTGACGAAATCCCGCTCGGCCGCCTCGGCTGCCGCGGCCGAGTGAAACCGGGTCGTTATTTCCTTGGCCAACGCCACCTTGGCATCGCGCGGATTGCGCCCGCCATCGACCTGCTGCTTCAATGCCGCGATGTCTGCCTCCGACTGGAAACTCAACAGGGTGTACCAGCGCCACATCAGCACATCCGAGATGCTCATGACCTTGGCAAACATGGTGTTCGGGTCTTCCGAGATGCCGATGTAGTTGTTCTTGCTCTTGGACATCTTCTCGACCCCGTCGAGTCCTTCAAGCAAGGGCATGGTCAAGATGCACTGTGGCTCCTGTCCCCATTCGGACTGCAAGTGACGACCCACTAACAAGTTGAATTTCTGGTCGGTGCCGCCCAGCTCCAGGTCACTTTTCAGCGCCACCGAGTCGTAGCCCTGCATCAGCGGGTACAAAAACTCGTGTACCGAGATCGGCGTATTGGCCTTGAAGCGGTCGTGAAAATCATTGCGCTCCATCATGCGCGCCACCGTGTAGCGTGCGGCAAGCTGGATCATGCCGCGTGCACCCAGCGGATCGCTCCACTCGCTGTTGTAGCGGATCTCCGTCCGGGCCGGGTCCAGCACCAGGCTAGCCTGGGCGTAGTAAGTCTGCGCATTGGCCTCGATCTGCTCGCGGGTCAGCGGCGGCCGGGTGCTGTTGCGGCCCGACGGATCGCCGATCATCGAGGTGAAATCG
>JANMYG010000458.1:0-12693 GCA_031381865.1 Betaproteobacteria bacterium
CCGGCTTGACGGGCAGCCCGAGCCGCGCGACCAGCGCCTGGTCGAGCGCGCGGACCTTGGGATCGATGACGCTGCGCAGTTCGGCCACCAGCTTGTCGATCAGCGCCTTTTCGAGCTCGGCACCGACCTGCTGGTAGCGCCGGTACACCGGCGACTCGGTGATGGCGATGATCTGCTTGAGTTCGTCCTCGGTGAATTTCGCCTCCATCAGGACCCCGCTGGTCGAAGGCGCCAGCTTCACGGCGCGCTCGCGCACCAGGGGCACCAGTTCATCGGCGTATTTCTTGACATCCGCCTGCATGTCCTTGGCGATCGCCTCGCGCTTGTCGGGCGGGATCCGGGTTTGCAGCACCGCGCCGGCCTGCTGCATCAGCGTGGCCGCCGGCCGCTCGATCATCATGATGGCGCTGCGTTCGATCGCCGGCTGCTGCAACTGGAGCAATTTCGCAACCAGTTCCTTCTTCGGCGCGGTCGTCTGGGCCCCGGCTGCCGCAGCCAGCAACAGCAGCGCGGCGACGAGTGTTCTCTTCATGCGGATTCTTTCAAGATTCGGAGGTCTGTGGGAGCGGGCGACATGCCCTTGTGCGGGCCCACGTATTATCACCCCCGACCCTTGTGGCTTGCCCCGGCCCGCCAGCCATGACCTTGCACCTACACATCGACCGCCTCGCCACCGCCAGCACGACCCTCGTGCGCGACCTGGACCTGCAGGTGCCGCCGGGCGTGATCCATACCGTCATGGGCGCCAGCGGGTCCGGCAAATCGAGCCTGCTCGCGGCCGTCTGCGGCACCCTGCCGCCGGGGCTGCAATTCGAAGGCGCCGTCACGCTGCTCGGACGGCGCCTGGACCGACTTCCGACCGAACACCGGCGCGTGGGCATCCTGTTCCAGGACGACTTGTTGTTCGCGCACATGACGGTGGCCGAAAACCTGCTGTTTGCGGTGGCGCCCGGCGCTGCGCCAGAGCGCCATGCGCGTGTCGCCCAGGGCCTGGCCGACCTGGAGATGGCCGACTTCGGTCCGGCCGACCCCGCCACCCTTTCGGGCGGCCAGCGCTCACGCGTGGCGCTGATGCGGGCGCTGCTGGCCGATCCACAGGCCTTGCTGCTGGACGAGCCGTTTTCGAAACTGGATTCCGAATTGCGCGCCCGGCTCCGTCAGTTCGTGTTCGCGCTGGTAAGAAAAAGGCAGATCCCGGTACTGATGGTGACCCACGACGCTGCGGATATTGCCGACCCGGCGCATCTGACTCGGCTCGGCCCCTCGGAATCGCCAAAGCCTTGAGCTGACACCACCATGCTGGACCGCGCCGCCACCGCCCTGATCAAGCCTTGGGTGAACCGCCTCGCCAGGCGGCTGGTGCGAAGCCATGTGAGCGCGAACCAGCTGACCGTGCTGGGATTCGTGATCGGCCTGGTGGCTGCCGTACTGGTGGCGACGCACCACTTCCTGGCCGCGGTGGCGATGATCCTCGTGTCGCGCCTGTGTGATGCGCTTGACGGCGCCATCGCGCGCCAGACCCGGGTCACCGACGCGGGCGGTTTTCTGGACATTGCCCTGGACTTCCTGTTCTATGCCGCGATGCCGCTGGCCTTCGCAGTGGCGGACCCGGCGCGTAATGCGCTGCCCGCCGCGGTGCTGCTGGCAGCGTTCGTCGGCACGATGTCGAGTTTTCTGGCGTTCGCGGTCATGGCCGCCAAACGTGGCATCACCAGCCTGGCTTATCCCGACAAGTCGTTCTACTTTCTGGGCGGCTTGACCGAAGCCACCGAGACGCTGGCCTTCCTTGTCGCGATGTGCCTGTGGCCGCAGCACTTCCCGGTGCTGGCTTATGGTTTCGCGGCGCTGTGCGCCATCACCACCGCGACGCGCATCTGGTGGGGCTGGCGAACCTTCTCCAGGCCATGACCACCCGGCGCGGCTGAGCGGCCCCCTGCGACGGCGCTGCCGCGCGCCTTGGAACAATCCGGTGCATGGCGCAACTTGTGGAATCGATCGCCCCGCGCGGCGGTGGCAGACAACTGCTCCTGGTCGGGTCGGGACATGGCCACCTGCAACTGCTGGCCCGCCTGGCCGCGCAGCCGCTGGCCGGCGTGCAGGTGACACTCGTGGCGCCCCTGGCGCGCCAGTTCTGGGCCGCCATGCTGCCGGGTTTCGTGGCCGGCGACTACGCGCTGGCCGACTGCGCCGTGGAACTCGCGCCGCTGCTGCGCCATGCCGCGGTGCGGTCGCACCAAGGCCGCGTCGTGCGACTCGACGCGCAGGCACGATCGCTGCAACTCGACGATGGCAGTACCCTGGGCTACGACTGGCTGTCGCTCGACCCCGGGCCACTGCAGGACCGCGACCGCATCGAGCGCGCCATCCCGGGCGCACGCGAGCACGGGTTGTTCGTGCGACCGATCGAGGCCTTTGGCGCGTTGTACCGGCGCGGCCCGGACCCGACCTGCTTGCATTGGGAGACCAGGTCGCCATCGCCAGCTGGGGACCACTGTCGGTCCAGGGGCACTGGGTATGGCGGTGCAAAGACTGGCGTGATCGGCGTTGGGTCGACGGCTTGCGCCGCGCCGGCGGCTGAGACCCGCCCCGCGCCGGCAGCTTCGGAGCGTTACAGCTTCTTCGACAACACGCTGACGTAGTCGTGCAACTGGGTGTTGATGGTCGAGATCCGGTACTCGACCGGTTTTTCGCCAAAGGTCAAGGCCACGCGATGCACCTCGAGCACGGGAAGCCCGACCGCCACACCCAGCACCCTGGCCGTCGTACGTCCGGCCGCGGCGGCGCGGGCGCGCTCCTGCGCGCGCAGCACGGTGATGCCGAATTCCGTCTGGTACAGGCTGTAGATCGTGCTTGGTCGCTCGCGCAGGCGCTTCTCGCTCAAGCCCTTGAACAACATGGCGGCAAGCGTGATCTGGTCGTGCACCACCGCTCGGCCGGAGAGCGACAGGCGGTTGTCGAAGCGGATCACCGGGTCGCCCGGCTTGATGCGCAACGCGGCCGCGTCCGCCTCGCCGGCACGGTCGCGCTCGAACGCGACGCACTCCACACTGGGATATTCGAGCTGCGGCAGCAGTTCGGGAAACCGGGGATCGGGACGCGGCTCGATATGGAAAAAGTGGAAAAAGAACCGGTCGCTGTTGTGCAGCGCCACGAAGGTTCCCTTGCCCTGCCTGCGCACCAGCACATGCTCATGCACCAGTTCATCCACGGCCCGGCGCAAGGTGCCGATGCTCACCTGCAGCGCGGCGGCGATGGCGGCTTCGTTCGGCAGCGCCTGCCCGGGGCGGCAGCGCCCGGATTCGATCACCCGCTGCAATTCGCGCTTGACCCGGCGGTAGAGCGGCGCCGCACCGGTGTCGGTAAGTGCGGCGAGGTCCAGCGTGTCGATTCTCATGGTCGCCGCGCAGTGTAGCCAGAATGCGCCGGCGCCATCAATTCATCTATATGACTTGGTTGACAGTGCGGTTATCGCGCTTACACTTCGGCTCTTTCGCGACCCTCGCATTGCTGGAGCACCCATGATTCATTTTGTTTTGCACGACGCCAAGGACACCGTGGCGGTGGTGGTGGTCGAAGGCGTCAAGGCCGGCACCGCCATGACCGGCTGGATCATGGACGAAGACCGCATGGTCGACGTCGTGGCCCAGCAGGACATTCCGATCGGGCACAAGGTGGCGTTGAAAGACATGGCCCCCGGCGACACCGTGTGGAAATACGGCATCGACATGGGCAAGGTGGTGGCCCCGATCAAGACCGGGCAACACGCGCACGTGCACAACATCAAGACCAAGCGCTGGTAAACGAACAACCCCCACCGGAAAGAACCCCATGTCCATCGTCAGCAAAGAAACCACCTTCCTGGGCTACCGGCGTGAAAACGGCCGCGTCGGCATCCGCAACCATGTCATCGTCCTGCCGTTGGACGACCTGTCCAACGCGGCGGCGGAGGCGGTCGCGCACAACATCAAGGGGGCGATGGCCATACCCCATCCCTACGGCCGGCTGCAGTTCGGCGCCGACCTGGAACTGCACTTTCGCACCCTGATCGGCGCCGGCTGCAATCCCAACGTCGCCGCCGTGGTCGTGATCGGCATCGAGGACAGCTGGACCCAGAAAGTGGTCGACGGCATCAAGACCACCGGCAAGCCGGTGGTTGGCTTCGGCATCGAACTGCACGGTGACCACGACACCATCATGCGTGCCAGCAAGGCAGCGCGCGAATTCGTGCAGGCGGCCAGCGAGAAGCAGCGCGAGCCATGCGCCATTTCCGAGTTGTGGGTGTCGACCAAATGCGGCGAATCGGACACCACCTCGGGCTGCGGCGCCAACCCGACGGTCGGCAACGCCTTCGACAAGCTGCACCCGCTGGGCAACTACCTCTGCTTCGGCGAGACCACCGAACTCACGGGCGGCGAGCATATCGTGGCAGCGCGTTGCGCCAGCGACGCGGTGCGCGAAAAGTTCATGTTCATGTTCGACCGCTACCAGGACGTGATCAACCGCCACAAGACCAGCGACCTGTCGGACAGCCAGCCGACCAAGGGCAACATTGCCGGCGGCCTGACCACCATCGAGGAGAAGGCGCTGGGCAACATCCAGAAGATCGGCAAGTCGTGCACCGTCGACGGCGTGATCGACAAGGCCGAGATGCCTACCCACCCGGGCCTGTGGTTCATGGACTCCAGCAGCGCGGCGGCCGAAATGGTGACGTTGTGCGCGGCGTCCGGTTATGCGCTGCACTTCTTCCCCACCGGCCAGGGCAACGTGATCGGCAACGCGATCGTGCCGGTGATCAAGATCTGCTCCAACCCGCGCACGGTGCGCACCATGGCCGAGCACATCGACGTCGACACCACCGGCTTGCTGCAGCGCGAGATCACGCTCGACCAGGCCGGCGACAAGCTGCTCGAAAACATGCTGCGCACAGCCAACGGCCGGTTGACAGCGGCCGAGGCGCTGGGCCACCGTGAATTCGTGCTGACGCGGCTGTTCGAGTCGGCCTGAGCCGGTCGACCATGCGGGCGCGGATCGTCATTTGCGAGTTCATGGATGAACGCGCGGTGGCGCGGTTGCAGGCACGACACGAGGTGTTGTACGACCCCACGCTGGTCGACGACGCGCCGCGGCTGGCGGCGCAATCTGCCACAGCCGACGTGCTGGTGGTGCGCAACCGGACCCAGGTGCGCGGCGACCTGCTGGCGGCGCTGGCGCGCTGCCGGATCGTCGGCCGGCTCGGTGTCGGTCTGGACAACATCGACGTGCCGGCCTGCCTGGCAAAGGGCATGCAGGTCGTTCCGGCGACCGGGGCCAACGCCCTGAGCGTGGCCGAATACGTGATCACCAGCACGATGGTGCTGCTGCGCGGCGCCTTCACCTCGACCGCGCAGGTGGCAGCGGGCCAATGGCCGCGCCATGCGCTGGGCAACGGGCGCGAAACCGCCGGCAAGACGCTTGGCATCATCGGCTTCGGCTCGATCGGACAACTCACCGGGCGCCTGGCGCAGAGCCTGGGAATGAAGGTGATCGCGTTCGATGCGATGCTCGAAGACGACGCACCAGTGTTTCAGGAAACCGGCGTCCGCTTCGCCGGGCTGCAGGAGCTGGTCATGGAGTCCGATGTGGTCAGCCTGCATGTGCCGCTGGTCGATGGGACACGCGGCCTGTTCGATGCCGGGCGCATTGCCGCGATGAAGGCCGGCGCCATACTGATCAACACCTCGCGCGGGCATATCGTCGACCTCAACGCCGTCGCCAACGCGTTGCGGCTGGGACACCTCGGCGGTGCAGCGATCGACGTGTTCGACGACGAGCCGCTGCCCGCCTCGCCATCGCTGCAGGACTGTCCGAACCTGTTGCTGACCCCACATATCTCGGGCGTCAGCATCGAGTCGAACGAGCGGGTTTCCTTCTTGATTGCCGACAAGATTCTGGAGCGCCTGGGCTGATGGCACAACTCTCGATCGATCAGGCAACCGGCCTCGTCCTGCGCGCGTTGCAAAACGCCGGCGCCAGCGCCACCATGGCCACGGCGACCGCCCGCGCGCTGGTTCAGGCCGAAGCCCAGGGCCTGGCCTCGCACGGGCTGAGCCGCGTGCCCCAGTACGCGGCCCACCTGCGCAACGGCCGCGCCGACGGCAGCGCAGTGGCGGTGGTCGCGCGCAGCAAAGGGGCCGCGCTGCTGGTCGACGCCAGGCAGGGTCTGGCCTTCCCGGCCTGCGACCTCGCGATCGCGCAGGCGATTGCCACCACGCGGCAGTTCGGTGTGTGTTTTGCCGGGGTGACCAACAGCCACCACTGCGGCGTGCTGGTGGACCACCTGCGACCGGTTGCCGCGGCCGCTCTGGTGGGCCTGGGCTTTGCCAACTCGCCCGCCGCGATGCCCGCAGCAGGGGGAAGACACCCGGTGTTCGGCACCAACCCGGTGGCCGCCGTATTTCCGCGCCGCGCCGCCGACGCGCTGATGATCGACCTGTCGCTGAGCGAAGTGGCGCGCGGCAAGTTGATGGTCGCGGCCAAGGAGGGGAAAAGTATCCCGCTCGGCTGGGCTCTGGACAGCCAGGGCCGGCCGACCACCGATCCGAAGGCCGGCATGACCGGTTCGATGTTGCCGATCGGGGCCGTCAGCAGCCCCAAGGGCGCGATGCTCGCACTGATCGTGGAGCTGCTCGTGACAGCCGTGATCGGCGCGCAGTTCGGCTTCGAGGCGTCGTCGTTCTTTGTCGACGAGGGCAACCAGCCGCGCATCGGACAGGCGTTCGTGGTCATCGACCCGGGCGCATTGGCTGGCGCGGATGCCTATTTCGAGCGCATGGAAACCGTCATCACCGAGATGCTGGTGGACGACGGTGTGCGCCTCGCCGGCGCGCGCCGGCTGGCGCTGGAGCGGCAGGCGCAACAGGCCGGGGTGTCGATTCCGGATGCGCTGCTGGCACAACTCACGGCATTGGCCGCATGAGCGGCAGACGGGAGCAAGCGATGCGGCGAGTTGATGTTCCGTGGGACGCCGCAGCAGCGGCGGTGGCCTGGTCCGGGCTGCCGGGCCTGGCGCTGGCGCGGGACTTTGCGCGCAGTGACCATTGATCTTTCCCAAAAGGACGACAAGTCAATGTCCATTCCTCTGAGCCTGTCGAAGGGCTCGCGAACCCTTCGACAGGCTCCCTTCGACAGGCTCAGGGCGAACGGTGCTTTGAATATAGAAAACCTCGATAGGCCGATGCAGCAGGACCGGAGTATGCCGCCCGACCATCGACAGGATTGCAGCCATGACTAACCAACGCAAGACACTCGCTGAACTCCGTTCCCGCCGCTGGTTCGCGGACCAGGGAATGCGCGGCTTCGCGCACCGCCAGCGCATGCAGCAGCAAGGCGCGCGGCGCGAGGACCTGATGGAGCGCCCGATGGTGGCGATCATCAACACCTGGAGCGACCTGTCGCCCTGCCACGCCCACCTGCGCGAGCGTGCCGAAGCCGTGAAACGCGGCGTGCTGCTGGCGGGCGGTTACCCGGTCGAACTGCCCGCCATGAGCCTGGGCGAGGTGATGGTCAAACCAACCACCATGCTGTACCGCAACTTCCTGGCGATGGAAGTCGAGGAACTGCTGCGCAGCCTGCCGTGCGACGGCGCGGTGCTGCTCGCGGGCTGCGACAAGACGACGCCCGGAACGCTGATGGGCGCCATCAGCATGGACATTCCGGCCATCTTCTGTCCGGCCGGGCCGATGCTCAACGACCGCTACGTCAAGGACGGTGTATCCAGGACCGTCGGCGCCGGCACCCACACGCGCGTGTTCTGGGACGAGTACCAGGCCGGCAACGTCAGCGCGGCCGAGATCCGCCACCTCGAGTCGCGCATGACGCGTGCGCCGGGCACCTGCAACACGATGGGTACGGCGTCCACCATGACCGCCATCGCCGAGGCGCTCGGCCTGACGCTGCCGGGGGCGAGTTCGATCCCGGCGATGGATTCGGCGCACACGCGCATGGCCACCGACTGCGGCGAACGCATCGTCGGCATGGTCTGGGAAGACCTGAAACCCTCGCGGCTGCTGACACGCGGCAGTTTCGACAACGCCATGGCGGTCCAGATGGGACTGGGTGGCTCCACCAACGCCGCGATCCACATCATCGCGATGGGGCGGCGCGCCGGCATCACACTCACGCTGGACGACCTGGACGCCATGGCACGCCGCGTGCCGGTGCTGGCCAACCTGTTTCCCAGCGGCGACCGGCTGATGGAGGACTTCTATTACGCCGGTGGCCTGCCGGCGCTGATGCAGGTGATCCGCGCCGAACTGGCGACGGCGGAGATGACCGTCAACGGGCGCAGCATCGGCCAGAACATCGAGGCGGCGCAGCTGCTCGATGCCGAGGTGATCCGGCCATTGTCCAGGCCGGTCAGTAGCGCCGGAGCGCTGGCGGCGCTCAAGGGCAACCTGGCGCCCGACGGCGCCGTGATCAAGCCCAGCGCCGCCTCTGAAAAATTGATGCGCCACACCGGCCGCGCGCTGGTGTTCGACAGCCAGCCCGAGATGCTGGCGGCGATGGCGGACGAGGCGCTGGACTGCGACGAAAACACGGTGCTGGTGCTGCGCAACGCGGGGCCCGTGGGCGCGCCCGGCATGCCGGAATGGGGCAACCTGCCATTGCCGAAGAAACTCCTGCGTGCGGGTGTGCGCGACATGCTGCGCCTGAGTGACGCGCGCATGAGCGGCACCCACTACGGTACCTGCGTGCTGCACATCGCGCCCGAAAGCGCGGTCGGCGGCCCGCTGGCGCTGGTGTGTACCGGCGACCTGATCGAACTCGACGTGGCCGCGCGCAGCTTGCACCTGCACGTGGGCGACGAGGAACTGGCGCGCCGGCGCGCCGCCTGGAGCGCACCGGTGCAGCCGTTCCAGCGCGGCTTTACCAGGCTGTACCAGCAACACGTCACGCAGGCGCACGAAGGTTGCGATTTCGACTTCCTGCAAGGTACCGAGCCGACACCCGAACCGGTGATTTTTTGAGGCTTCGACACGCATGAACAACCCTTTTCACCAGCTCCTGGCGCGCCAGGACCACGCCGCCGGTTACCCGGTCGGCACCTTTGTGATGTCGGCCTCGCCGCTGGTGGCCGAGGCCGTCGGCTGCGCCGGATTCGACTGGGCCGTGATCGACATGGAACACACGCCGCTCGATCTCGACGGCCTGGTCCGGATGCTGCAGGCGGTGGCCGGCACCGCGATGCTGCCGATCACGCGCATTCCATGGAACGACACCGTGGTGGTCAAGCGGCTGCTCGACGCCGGTGCGCAGACCATTCTTTTCCCGTTCGTCCAGAACGCCGACGAGGCGAAAAAGGCGGTGGCGGCCTGCAAGTACCCGCCCACCGGCGTGCGCGGCATGGCGGCCATGAGCCGGGGTTCGCGTTTCGGCACGGTCAAGGACTATTTCAAGGTCGCCAACGACGGCGTTTCGGTGATCGTGCAGATCGAATCGCCCGAGGCCATGGACCGGCTGGAAGAAATCGCACAGGTCGAGGGTGTGGACTCGATCTTCATCGGCCCGGGCGACCTCAGCGGCGCCATGGGCCACGTGGGCGACCTGCTGCACCCGGAGGTGGTCGCGGTGATGGCGCACAGCGTCGAGCGCTGCCATGCACTGGGCTTGCCGATCGGCACCGTGGGCGGCACCACGGACGCGGTGGCAACCTACCGCAAGGCGGGCTTCGACTACATCGGCGTGGCCTCGGATCTGGGCCTGATGATGCGCACCTGTGCGGCCACGCTCTCGACCATCCGCTCGATGGATGTCGAGAACCACGCCCAGGGCTACTGAAATGAATCTGCCCACCATTTGCCTGGTTGCCCGTGCACGATCTGCGCGCCGTTTCCATCGCGTGCAACGGAGGCACTGACATGGCCTCGGTCGAACTCAAGCAGGTCGTCAAATCCTATGACGGCAAGAACACCGTCATCCACGGCATCGACCTGCGCATTGACCACGGCGAGTTTGTCGTATTTGTCGGTCCCAGCGGCTGCGGCAAATCGACCTTGCTGCGCATGATCGCCGGACTCGAGGGCATCAGCGGTGGCGACGTCTTGATCGATGGCAAACGTGTCAACGACGAACCACCGCGCAACCGCGACATCGCCATGGTGTTCCAGGACTATGCGTTGTACCCGCACAAGAGCCTCTACGACAACATGGCGTTCGGCTTGCGCCTGCGCAAGACGCCCGAGGCCGAGATCAAGTCGCGTGTGATGGACGCTGCGCGACTGCTGCGCATCGACCACATGCTGGAGCGCAGACCGGCCGCGCTCTCGGGCGGCCAGCGCCAGCGGGTAGCCATCGGGCGGGCCATAGTTCGCCAGCCCAAGGTGTTCCTGTTCGATGAGCCGCTGTCGAACCTTGATGCGCAGTTGCGTGGCGAAATGCGCACCGAAATCAAGAAACTGCACCAGCGTCTGGGCGCCACGATCATCTATGTGACCCACGACCAGGTGGAGGCGATGACACTGGCCGACCGCATCTGCGTACTCAGCGCCGGGCACAAGATGCAGTACGCGTCGCCGCACGGCATCTACAACACGCCGGCGGCCGTGTTCGTGGCCGGCTTCACCGGTTCGCCACCCATGAACCTGGTGCAGTGCCGGGTCGAGGCCGGCGCAGCGCTGCTGGGCAACCAGGCCATCGCACTGCCAGCCGAGTTGGCGCACCGCGCCGCCAAGGCGTCCAGCCATACATTTGGCATCCGCCCCGAGAACATCAGCCTCAGCGACAACGGCGGCGCGTCGGCGGCTGCCACCGTGGTCATCACCGAGCCCCTGGGAGCAGAGACGCTGGTGACCTTCAAGGTCGGCGACGCCGAGTTGGTCGCGCGCTGCGCCGCCAGTTTCGACCCTGCCCCGGGCGATCGACAAACCGTGTACCTCGCGCCGGGCGCGATGCACTTGTTTGACCGAAATTCGGGGCAGTCGCTCTGAATCAGGCAGTCTGTTCGTGTGTCATTGTTTTACAAAGGAGACCTGGAATGAACAAGCGCAATCTATTGGCACTCGGTGCCGTGGCCTTGACCGCCAGCCTGGCTGCCGGCACTGCGTGGTCGCAGACCGTGCTCAAGGTGTTTTCCGGAGGCGCCAACCAGCGGCCGGACCTGCAGCAGCAGCTGTTCACGGAGTACATGAAGAAGAACCCGGGTATCAGGATCGAGATGGAGACCGGCGGCGCGACCTCCGAACTGCAGCGCCAGTACCTCTCGACCGTGCTCAATGCCAAGGACTCGGCGATCGACATCTTCCTGATCGACATCGTCAACCCGGCGCAGTACGCCAGCAAGGGCTGGATCGAACCGCTGGACAAATACGTCGGCGGAAAAGCCATCTTCGACAAGGACTACCTGCCGGTCTATGCACAGTCCAACGTGGTGGACGGCAAGGTGATGGCACTGCCCAGCCAGGGCGACTCGATGTTCATGTATTACCGCAAGGACCTGCTCGACAAACACGGCATCAAGGAGCCCCGCACCTGGGACGACCTGGTGGTCGCGGCCAAGAAGGTGACAGGTGCGGAAGGCAACCCTAACCTGCAGGGCCTGTCGATACAGGGCGCGCCGATCGAGGGTGCGGTGTGTACTTTCCTGCTTCCCTACTGGGGCCAGGGCAAGGCATTCAACGACGGGGCGGGGAAACTGACGCTGGACAAGGTGGCGGCGGTCAAGGGGCTCAATACCTGGCTCAAGATGGTCGATGACGGTGTCATCAAGAAGAACGTGGCGGAGGTGAAGACGCCCGATACCGTGAACGAATTCAAGGCCGGCAACGTGTTGTTTGCGGTCAACTGGGGCTTTGCCTGGGACCGCTTCAAGGACGACAAGGACAGCACCGTGCAGGGCAAGGTCGGCGTGATGCCGCTGCCGGCGATGGCCGGTGGCAAGTCGGCAACCTGTATCGGGGGCTGGCAGTGGACCGTGAGCGCGTTCAGCAAACACAAGGACGAGGCCGGCCGGCTGGTCAAGTTCATGGGCAGCCGTGAAGCCAGCCAGTTCATGGCGATCGAGGGTTCGATCCTGCCGGTATTCAAGGATGTCTACACCGACCCGGCCGTGGTCAGGGCGGTGCCCTGGTTCAAGGATGCCGCCCCGGTGGTGATCGGTGGCATGAGCCGGCCGATGAGCGCCGAATACGCGCAGGTGTCGGACATCATCCGCACCACCACCAGCGCGATTCTGGCGCGCACCAAGACACCGGAGGCCGGTGTGGACGAAATCGCGAGCCGGGTCGCGCGCCTGATGCGCTGACGCACAGGGCCCTTGCGGTGCTCCGGGCGAAGCGGCCCGGAGCACCCTGACCAACACCGAAAGAGCTGGCCGATGTTTGCACGACTGCGAGACCCCGACGAAAAGACGCTTGGCGCGCTGCTGCTGGCGCCGGCCTTCCTGCTGCTGGCGCTGATCGTGGTCTACCCGATCGGCAAGTTGATCTACAACAGCCTGTTCGAATTGAAGATCGGCCCCACGGCTGGCGCCTTTCTGGGCCTGGCGAACTTCAGGGACGTGTGGATGGACCCGACGTTCTGGAACGCGACCAGGAACACGCTGCTGATCACACTCATCACCGTGCCGGGTGCTCTGGTGGCGGGCCTGGGGCTGGCCATGCTGGCCAATCTGCCGTTCAAGCGCAAATGGCCGGTGCGCTTGTCGCTGCTGCTGCCATG
>JANMYG010000482.1:0-3271 GCA_031381865.1 Betaproteobacteria bacterium
AGGTTGATCGCCTCGACGGCGAAGCTGTTGCGCGCCAGCAGTTCGTTGTCGTAGGCCAGCCAGACGTCGTCGAATTCGATGAACGGCGCGTCCACCTGGCCGGGCATTCGGTTGGCCGCCACGCCTATTTCTTGGCCGGCAGGATGTTGAGTTCGGCCGCCGTGGGCAGGAACGCGCCGTTCCATACCGCGTCCGGGTTGACGCGCGTCTTGGTGTTGAACGCGTCCGAGACCTGGCTCGCCATCAGCGCCAGGCGCGGGCCCTTCACCTGGCCAAAACCCTCGGCGCGTGCATCCGGGCTGTTGATCACGGTGTCGATCGCGAGCCGCATGCGGCGTTGTTCCATCTCGACGTTGATGATGCCGTCGCGCGCCTTCACGAAGTCGATCGATGCGTCGGGTTTGGCGATCACGTCGCGCACGCCTTTGGTGAACGCCTGCAGAAAACCGCGCACGGCGGCCGGGTTGTCCTTGAGGAATTTGGGCGACACGATCACGGCGTTGCCGTACAACTTGACGCCGAAGTCCGCATACGGCAGCACCACCACGTCTTCGGCCTTGACGCCGCGCGCCTCGAGGTTCAGCAGCGAGGTGAAGGTGAAGCCCGTGATGGCGTCCACATCGCCGCGCGCCAGCATGGTCTCGCGCAGCGGCGGGTCCATGGCGGTCCATTGCACCGCGGCGACGTTGTTGGCTTTCTGGAAGATCGGAAACGCGCGGCGCCCGGCGTCGAACACCGGCGCCCCCAGCTTCTTGCCATTCAGGTCGGCGGGTGTCCTGATGCCCGATTTCTTGAGCGCCATGACTGACGCCGGCGTGTTGTTGTAGACCATCATCACCGCCACCGGCTTGTTGGGCGCATCCGGGTTGTTGGCGTGGAACTCCATCAGCGCGGCGAGGTCGGCAAAACCCATGTCGTAGGTGCCCGAGGCGACCCGCGTGACCGCGCCGCCCGACCCGTTGCCGGCATCCACCGTCACATCGAGTTTGGCGTCCTTGAAGTAACCCTTCGCCAGCGGCGTCAGGAACAACGCGGCCGGCCCCTCGAAGCGCCAGTCGAGCTGGAACTTGATGGCGGTGTTCTGGGCCTGGGCCAGGCCGCTGGCGGCCAGCACGAGCAGCGCCGTGACGAACCTGGGGAGAATAAGTTGGGTCATGCAAAAGTCCAGTGCGGTTGATTCAGGAAGACGGCTTGTGTGCCAACGGATGGCGCTGGAACAGTGCCAGTACGGCACGGCGCTGGTTGCGCCGGGCCACCGATTATCGGTCGTGAACCGCTGCGCGGACGTCCCCGGTTTTCCCTATCGCGCCGCGGACTTGCCGCGGCGCACGCCGCCTGATGGCCATTACCCTCGGGCAATTGATCCAGCGCTGGTTTTGGAGCTGCTGGCGCGGGTAAGATGGCCCGCATGTACCGCCAGCACCACCATTCCATGCGCGTTCAAGTTGTTGGCCAGGGCGCCACTCGCAGCCGGCCGGGGCCGGCCAACTCCGGCACCAACCTCGTGCGACTGGCGAGCCTGCTGCTGCTGCTCTGCCTGGCGCCAACCGGAGCCTGGGCCGCATGCAACGACGCGCCGGCGGCCGGAGTGGACTGGGCCGGGTGCGAGAAACACCGCCTGATCCTGCGCAAGGCCGACTTGCAGGGCGGCAAGCTGGCCGGCGTCGACCTGGACGGCAGTGACCTGGCGCAGGCAAGCCTGGCCGGCGCCGACCTGTCGCGCGCCAGTGTGGACCGCGTGCGATTGAGTGGCGCCGATCTTTCGCGTGCCAAGCTGGTGCGGCTCAACGCCTACCGCACCAATTTCAGCGACGCGAAGATGGCTGGCGCGGACATGTCCAAGGCCGAGTTGCCACGGTCGAACCTCACCGGGGCGGACCTCACGAATGCCAATCTGGAAAAAGCCGAGTTCCAGCGCGCGACGCTGGAAGGCGCCAACCTGAGCGGGGCCAACCTGACCGGTGCCGACCTGGCGCGCAGCGTTCTGGTCAAGGCCAAATTGCGCGGTGCCCGATTTGCGAACGCGCGTTTGTTCCTCACCCGCATCGAGGGTGTCGACCTGTCTGGCGCGGTGGGCCTGAGCCAGGCCCAACTCGACTCCGCCTGCGGCTCGCCGCAGACCCTGCTGCCCGCAGGCCTCAAGGCGCCCAAGACCTGGCCCTGCGCGGCCGAATGACGCCAAGCGGCGTGGGTTGGATACGAGCACGCTGGCGGTCCCCACCGGCATCGTGAGTGCCGAGTTCACGGCGCAGAAGATGCCGCGCGAGCCCACCACCCGCACCTGTCACGAATGCCTGACCGAGGGCCATTCTCCGAGCGCGCGCTTTTGCCGCGACTGCGGCGCCGAATTGCCGCCCTGGCAAAACGACCGGGCCGAGCGGGCCTGAGTCAGAGCGCCGGCAGCATCAACTTCAGGGTGTTGTCGCGCCGGACGTAGTGGTGGTAGAGCGCGGCGCCGGCGTGCAGGCCGATCAGCAGGTAAGCGAGCGTGGCGCCGGCCTCGTGCAGTTTCCTGAACGACTTGGCCAGTTCCGCGCTCTTGCCGACCAGCAGCGGCAACTCCGCACCGAGAAACGGCACCGGCCCCCCTTTGGCGCTCAGCGTCAGCCAGCCCAGCAGCGGCAGGCCGGCCATCAGAGCGTACAGAGCCCAGTGGACCAGCCGGGCCAACATGGCCTGCCGCGCCGGCAGCGCCGGCTCCACCACCGGGGCAACACCCGGCAAGCGGGCCAGCAAGCGCAACCAGACCAGCAACAACACCGACAGCCCGAGCAGGTAGTGCCAGCTCGCCATGGCATCGCGTTCGGGGCTGCCCTTGGGAAATATGGAGCGCAGTTCCATCGCGGTGTAGGCGCCGGCAATCAGCAGCAACATCAGCCAGTGCAGGGCGATCGGCAAGGCGCCGTAACCGGCCCGGGTGTTTTTCCAGTTCAAACCGGGATCCTCCCGCACCCGCCTATGCCGCCACGCCGGTCCGGCTGGCGGCGCTGGCCACGGCGAGCGCCGTCATGTTGACCACGCGCCGCACCGTGGACGAAGGTGTCAGCACGTGCGCCGACGCCGCGGCGCCGAGCAGGATCGGACCGACCGTCACGCCGTGGCCGCCGGTGACCTTGAGCACGTTGAACAGGATGTTGGCCGCGTCCAGGTTGGGGCAGATCAATACATTGGCTTCCCCGTGCAGCTTGGTGTCCATCAGCGCGGCGCGGCGCGTTTCCTCGGACAGGGCCGCGTCGCCGTGCAGTTCGCCGTCGCATTCCACGTCCGGCGC
>JANMYG010000557.1:0-3892 GCA_031381865.1 Betaproteobacteria bacterium
TGGGCGATTTCGACAGCGACCCCGCGGCCGGTGCGGCCGCGAAAGTGGCCACCAACGCCGAACGCCGCGCCCAGGAGCTGCGCTTCAACGCCCACGTGCTGCTGGCCGAGGACAACGGCGTCAACCAGGTGGTGGCGCGCAACATGCTCAAGGTCCTGGGCTGCAGCCACGAGATCGTCGCCAACGGCCTGCTGGCGCTGCAGGCCGTGAAGCGGGGTGGCTACGACCTGGTGCTGCTGGACTGCCAGATGCCCGAGATGGACGGCTACGAGGCCACACGGGCGATCCGCGAATGGGAATCGGCGCGCGGTGACGGCTGCCGCCTGCCCATCGTGGCGCTGACGGCCAACGCCCTGGTGGGCGACGCCGAGGCCTGCCGCGCGGCCGGCATGGACGACCACCTGGCCAAGCCCTACTCGCGCAAGCAACTCGCGCAGATCATGAAGCATTGGCTTTCCGCCGACAAGGTGGGCCCCGCACAGGCACAGGCGCCGGCCAAACCCGCCGACCCGCCGGCACCGCCCGTCGCGGACGACACGGTCCTGGACCAGGCCGTACTGGACAACATCCGCGCCCTCGACGACGGCGACGGCAGCGTGGTCCGCGAGGTCATCGAGATGTTTCTTGCCGAGGCGCCTGGCCATCTGCAGGGCCTGCACGCGGCCCTGGAGCGCAGCGACGGCACCGCCGTGGGCAACGTGGCGCATGCCTTGAAGTCGGCCAGTTTCAACGTCGGCGCGGCACGCCTGGGCGAGGCGGCGCGCGACCTGGAGCGCGCCGGCAGGAGCGGTGACCTGGCCACCGCGAAGCGCCTCGTCGCCACCGTCAACGGATTGTTTCAACGCGTCGAGCCCTTGCTTCTCCAGGAGATGGCCCGCACCCCGGAAGGAACAAGCATATGAATCCGACCCCCCTGGTACTGGTCGTCGATGACGACTCAGGCGGTCGCCGCCTGACACGGGCCACGCTGAAACGGGCCGGTTTCGACATTGCCGAGGCCGGTGACGGCGTGCAGGCGCTGGCATCCATCCGCGAGCGCATGCCCGATCTGATACTGATGGACGTGAGCATGCCCGAGATGGACGGCTTCACGGCCTGCGCCGAGCTGCGCCAACTCCCCGGCGGCAGCCGCGTGCCGGTGGTGATGATGACCGGCCTGGACGACGTCAAGTCGATCGAGATGGCCTTCGAGGTGGGCGCCACCGACTTCATCACCAAACCCATCAACTGGACCATCCTCGCGCACCGCGTGCGCTACATGCTGCGCGCCAGCAAGGCCATCGACGACCTCAAGCAGAGCCAGCGCCGCCTGTCCAACGCCCAGCGCCTGGCCGACATGGGCGACTGGGAGTGGGACCTGCGCTCGGGCCGCATCGAAGCCTCTGACCATGCCTGGCAGATCTTCGGCCACCAGTCCAGTCCACACCCGGTGAGCTCGGACACGCTGTTTGGCAACATTCCCGACGAAGACCGGCAGGCCATCGCCGACGCCTGCGCGGATGCGGTCACCCGGGGCGAAGGCTTCGATCTCGACCACCGGGTAGTGCGTGACGAGGGCCGCACACGCCACGTGCACCAGCAGGTCGAGGTGATAGAGCGGCTGGCAGACGGACGACCGGCGCGGCTGGCCGGCGCGGTGCACGACATCTCGCGACGCAAGGAAATCGAGGAGCAGGTGCGCCGCCTGGCCTACATGGACGCCCTCACCGGTCTGCCCAACCGCCTGGCCTTCGACGAGCAGCTGCACAAGGCGATTGCGCGTGCCGAGCGCTACGGCCACCAGCTGGCGGTGATGTTCATCGACCTGGACAACTTCAAGCGGGTCAACGACACGCTGGGCCACAAGGCCGGCGACGAGCTGCTGCGTATCGCCAGCGCGCGAATGCTGGGCACGCTGCGCGCGCACGACAACGGCACGCGCGAGGGCGACGCCATGGACAGCATTGCGCGCATGGGCGGCGACGAGTTCATCGTGCTGCTCACCGACCTGGAGTCGTCGAATTCCGCCGCGGTAGTGGCACGCCGGCTGTTGGCCACGCTGGCCGAGCCGCAGACCATCCACGGGACGGAGGTCTTCGTCGGCGGCAGCATCGGCGTGTCGATCTTTCCGCAGGACGGCGCAGACAGCGACATCCTGCTGAAGAACGCCGACACCGCGATGTACTGGGCCAAGGAGGCCGGCCGCGGCAACTTCCAGTTCTACGACCGTGCCATGGGCGCCAAGGCGATGGACCGCCTGCTGCTCGAGTCGAGCCTGCGGCGAGCCATCGAACGCAACGAGTTCCTGCTGCAATACCAGCCGCGCGTGGACGTGCTCACGGGCGCCGTGGTCGGTGCCGAGGCGCTGATCCGCTGGCAGCACCCCGAGCGCGGGCTGCTGCCGCCGGCGCAGTTCATTCCGCTGGTGGAGAACGCGGGGCTGGAGCTGCAGGTGGGCGAGTGGGTCATCAGCAACGCGTGCCGGCAGATCGCGCAGTGGAGGGCGGCCGGGCTGGGGGTGATCCAGGTCGCGGTGAACCTGGCCTCGACGCACCTGAGCGAATCCTCGCTGCCGCGCCTGATCGAACGCCTGCATGCCACGCACGGGCTGCCACCGGGGTGCCTGGAAGTCGAGGTGACCGAGTCCATCCTGCTCGCCGACACCGAACGCTCGGCGGCGGTGGCAATGGAACTGGATGCCATGGGCGTGCGTCTGTCCATCGACGACTTCGGCACCGGTTATTCGTCGCTGAGTTACCTCAAGCGCCTGCCGATCCACGCGCTGAAGATCGACCGTTCGTTCGTGCGCGACCTCGCCACCGACCCCGATGACGAAGCCATCGTCAGCGCCATCATCGCGCTAGCCCACAGCCTGAAGATGAAGGTCGTGGCCGAGGGTGTGGAGACGCGCGAACAGCTGGACTTCCTGCGTGCCCGAGGCTGTGACGAGTACCAGGGGTATCTCTCCAGCCGCGCGGTCGACGCCGAAGAGTTCGCCAGCGTGCTGAGACTGGCGCGCTCGGCGGCCACGAGTACAGAAGGCGCGCACGCCCTTTGCCTGGAGGCGGCCGGGTTGACTCCGGAACTGGAAACTGCGGCTGTGGCTGCCGAGGCCGTCGCGGGCCGGTGACGCGCAGGTTCGCGCAGCGGACACAACGCCTCTCGCCAGGGCGGGGGCTGGACTGCCCGGGAAGTTGCCCTGCGCGCCGTCAGTGATCCGGCGCGGCACCTCGTGGAGCCGGGCTGGTCTGCGCTGGGCGGTGACGCTGGTGGTGAACGGCTGCACTCTGCCGTTCCGGTGCGGGCCGACCGGCGAATTACATGCTCTGCTCTGCTCTGCTCTGCTCTGGTCGAGTCGGCCGGCTGATTCGCTCAATGGAACTCCCGGCTCTGCGTCGCCAACCCGCCCAGCAGCGGCGTCATGTCGACCAGCCGCTGCGCGATCAGATGGCGCACCTCGCCACCACTCTCCTCGTCACGCTGCCACACGCCGTACACCGCCATCAGGCGTGAATGCAACAGTTCGCTGCGCTGCTGCTCGCGCAGGCTTTTTCAGACGATCACGTTCACGCTGCCGGTCTCGTCTTCGAGCGTGACGAACACCACGCCCTGAGTGTGATCAACGGATTTGATGGCCCAATTTTCATGATCAGTGATGGTTGTTGGAGCGCAACAATTGCACCAGCCCTTCTCGTCGATCGGGCCGGGCTGGATGTGCGGCAGCAGGGCGGCGGGTACCAGCGGCTCGATCGCTTTGAGCCGGGCCCGTGAATCCAGGGCGAGTTCGGTCAGCCGGGCCAGCATCGGCGACTCCCGGGCCGCCTGCTGGAAGGATATGGCGTGCTGGCGCCGGGTCATGGGAGCAGAAAGTCAACCGGACATGGCATGCGGGGATAGGTCGTTCAAACGCACT
>JANMYG010000595.1:0-4680 GCA_031381865.1 Betaproteobacteria bacterium
GCGCCGCTTCCAGCGCTGTTTGTGTCCGTCCTGGCGCGCTGCGCTGCCCGCGCCGCCCAGGTAGAACTCCTGCACGTCGTCCTTGGCCGCCAACTCGGAGCAGGTGCCGGCGGCCACCACACGGCCCAGTTCCATGATGTAACCGTCGTCGGCCGTGGCCAGCGCGATGGCGGCGTTTTGCTCCACCACCAGGATCGAGGTGCGCAGCTCGGTGTTGATGCGTTTGACGATCGAAAATATCTCGCGCGTCAGCAGCGGCGACAACCCCAGCGAGGGTTCGTCCAGCAACAACACGGTCGGGCGCGCCATCAGCTTGCGACCGATTGCGAGCATCTGCTGCTCGCCGCCGGAGAGCAGGCCGCCGTGCTGGTGTTCGCGTTCGAGCAGCCGCGGGAACCAGCCGAACACGCGCGCCAGGTCGGTGGCGACCTCGTCGCGGCTGGCGCGCGCGAAGGTGCCCATCATGAGGTTCTCGCGCACCGACAGGAACGGGAACACCTGGCGGCCCTCGGGCACCAGCACCACGCCGGCGCGCGCGATGCGGTCCGGGTCTTGGCCGTGGATGGAGCGGCCCTTGAATTCGACGCTGCCCTTGAACGGGTCGATCACACCGGCGATGGTGTTGAGCAGGGTGGTCTTGCCGGCGCCGTTGGCGCCGAGCACGGCCACGATGTGACCTTCCAATACGTCCAGGTTGACGCCCTTGATGGCGTTGACCGGGCCGTACCAGGTCTCCAGGTTCTTGACCGCCAGGATAGGAGCCCCCATGCGTCCCGGGCCTTCGCCCGGGCCGGGGCTTGTCGCTGCCCCGGCGGAAAATTGCCCTGCCACCGGGTCTGGAATGTCTTTGGCCGCACCCATGTCATGCCCCCAGGTAGGCTGCGATCACGGCCGGGTCGCCCTGAACCTGCTCGGGTGTGCCCAGCGCCAGCACCTGCCCCATGTTCATGCACAACACGCGGTCGGCCGCCTCCGACACCAGCGACATGTCGTGTTCGACCATCACCACGGTGATGCCGAGATCGTTCTGGATGTCGCCGATCCAGAACGCCAGTTCGCGCGTCTCCTCCGGGTTCAGGCCGGACGCGGGTTCGTCGAGCAGCAGCAGGCGCGGCTGCGTGGCCAGGGCGCGCGCCAGCTCCACCACCTTGCGCACGCCGTAGGGCAGGCCGGCCACCGGGCTGTTGCGGTGCGGCATCAGGTCGAGCAGCGCGATCACGTCTTCCACGTGGGCGCGCGACTGCGCCTCGGCCGCGCGCACCGCCGGAGTCCACAACCACTGGGCCGCGAAACTGCCGTGCGCGAAGCGGTGGCGGCCCAGCAGCAGGTTGTCGAGCACGGTGCCGCCCTCGAACAACTCGATGTTCTGGAACGTGCGCGCGATGCCGCTGTGCACCACCTTGTGCCGCGGCAGGCGGGTGATGTCCTGCCCGTCGAACACCACGCTGCCCGAGGTCGGGTCGAACACCCGCGTGATGACGTTGAGCATCGACGTCTTGCCGGCACCGTTGGGGCCGATGATGGCGAACACCTCGCCCGGCTCCACGCTGAAGCTCACGCCGGCGACCGCCTGCACGCCGCCGAAGCGCAGCGACACGTCACGCGCCTCGAACAGCGCGCTCATCGTGCGGCCCTCCTGGTCGCCGCACGTGCGGGCGCGCCACGCGCTGCCTCGTGCTTCGCCTCGGAAACATCGCGGCCGCTCATTTGTAGCGCTCCGATTTCATGTAGGTCTTGCCGCGCTTGAACATGTCGCGCCGGTACAGCGGGAAGGTTTCCAGCAAGGCCTTGAACTTGATCCAGCGGCCGTTGAGCCCCTTGGGTTCGAACAACACGAACAGCGCCAGCACCAGTCCGAACACGAAGGTCTCGAGCCCGAACTGCTTGGAGATCTGTTCGGGCAGCATCGGCTTGATGCGGGAGATGAAGGTCGGCAGCATGCTGATCAGGAACGCGCCCAGGATCGCCCCGCGCAACGAGCCCAGGCCGCCGATCGTGACCATCAGCACCAGTTCCAGCGACAGGATCAGGCCGAAACCCTCGGGCGTCAGGAACCGCACATGGTGCGCCAGCAGGGCGCCGGCCAGGCCGGTGACCATGGCGGAGATGACGAAGGCCAGCACCTTGTAGCCGGCCACCCAGATGCCCAGGCTGTAGGCGGCCGCCTCCGAATCGCGCACGCCCATGAAGGCGCGTCCGGTCCGGGCGCGCATCAGGTTGACCAGCCCCAGCAGCACCAGTGCCAGCACGCTTAGGCACAGGTAATAGAAGGACTGCAACCCGGACACGTCGAAACCCAGGATCACCGGGTTGCCGACACTCAGGCCGTTGAATCCGCCGGTGACGCTTTTCCAGTGGCCGATGGTGTGTTCGGTCAGGATCGCGAAAGCGAGGGTGACCATGGCCAGGTACAGCCCCGACACGCGGATCGCGGGCAGGCCGATGACCAGCCCGACCAGCCCGGTGAAGCCGGTGGCGACCGCGATCGAGAGGGGCAGCGGCACGCCCTGGGCCAGCAGCCAGGTGTGGGCATAAGCGCCGATGGCGATGAAGGCCGAGTGGCCGAGCGACACCTGTCCCGTGAAACCGACCAGCACCATCAGGCCCAGGCTGGCGATACACATGATGAACAGGTAGGACATCTCGCCCACGTAGTAACGCGGCAGGATCCACGGCGCGAGCAGCAGTGCCGCCAGCAGCAGCACATAGGCGGCGCGGCCGACCGGATAACGCAGCAGCGCCTGGGCGTCGCGGTAGGAGGTGTCATAGGGGAAACGCATCGGGGTGCGGGCTCTCAGACACGCCGGCCGTGGGCTTCGCCCAGCAGGCCGCGCGGCCACAGGATCAGGACGCCGATCAGCACCACATAGGCCATCGCGTCCTTGAAACCATCGGGTAGGTAGACGCCCGCGAACTGCTCGATCAACCCCAGCAGCAGGCCGCCGACGATCGCGCCCGGCACACTGCCGAAGCCGCCCAGCACCACGGCGGCGAGCGCCTTGAGCACCACGATCCACAGGCCGATGTCGACCAGCGCGATCGGCGCCAGCAGCAGCCCGCACACGGCCGCGATCGCGCCCGAGATGGCCCAGACCAGCGAGCTGAGGCGCTTGACGCGGATACCGCTCAGGTAGGCAGCCAGCTGGTTCTGCGACGCGGCCTGGATCGCGACACCGAGCGCGGTCTTCCTGAGGAACCAGAACAGCACCAGCGTGATCAGCAGCGCGGCCGCCACGATCACCAGGTTGAGGTCGCTGACCACGATCGCGCCCAGGCTGGTCTTCTGGCCGGTCCACGGCGTGGGGTAGGTGCGCGACTCCGGGCCGAAGGCCATGCTCACCAGGCCGCGCAGCATGAAGGCGATGGCGATCGTCAGCATGACACTGGCGAACTGGGGCTGGCCCACGATCAGCCGCATGACACGCGCGTCGATGACCCAGCTCAGGGCGGCCGCCAACAACACGGTGCATGGCGCCGCCAGCCAGAACGGCCAGCCCAGGCCGACGATCAGCCCCCAGCCCACGAACGAGGACGCCATCAACACGTCGCCGTGCGCGAAGTTGAGCACCTCGGTGGCCTTGTAGGTCAGCACCAGCCCCAGCGCCACCAGCGCGTAGATGGCGCCGATCGCCATGCCGTTGAGCGCCAGCTGGAACACCTGGGCCAGGTCGTTGTTCATTGGGCCTCCATGCTTGTCACTGCCCCGGCGTCGGTCGCAACCGACGACGCACGTACTGCGCTGGACGGGGCGCCGCCAGAGGCGGCGACTCTTTGCCCCGTCCCGATCTGCGCCGGCATCATGCGAGCCGCTCCAGCACCATGGCGCTGGCCACGCCGGCGGCGCCGCAGATCGCGATGCAGCCGTAACGCCCGCCACGGCGCTCGAGCTCGTCGAGCAGCACACCCACCAATGCAGCACCGGTGCAGCCCATCGCGTGGCCGATGGCGATGGCGCCGCCGTTCACGTTGACGCGTTCGTGGCCCACCGGCATGTCCTCCATGAAATGCAGCGCCATGGCGGCGAAGCCTTCGTTGATCTCGAACAGGTCGATGTCGCCCGGCTGCAGCTGCGCGCGCGCCAGCGCCAGCCGCGCCGCGTCGACGGTGCCGGTGAGCGCCAGCATGCGGTCCGAGCCGGTATCGGCAAAACCCAGGATACGAGCGCGCGCCCGCAGGCCGTGGCGCTGCAGCGCGGCCTGCGAGCCCACCAGCACGGCCGCCGCCCCGTCGGCCAGCGCGGGTGAATTGCCGGCATGGTGCACATGCTCGATCGCCGCCAGGCCGTAGCGGCGGCACAGCTGCGCGTCCCAACCCGCGTCGCCACCCTTGGCGCCCCACTGGGCGAAGGCCGGCTGCATCGCCGACAGCGCCTGCGCCGTGGTCGCGGGCCGGATGTTTTCGTCGCGCTCCAGCAGCAGCCGGCCGTCGCTGTCGGTCACGGCCAGCATGGAAGGCGGGGTCCCGCGCGCGGCCGCAGCCGCCGCCCGTTGCTGCGAGGCGGCCGCGTAGGCGTCGAGCATGGCGCGCGTGTAGCCGCGCCGGGTGGCGATCGCGTCGGCGGCAATGCCGATCGGCACCAGGTGGGCCAGTTGCTGCACGGCGGTGTCGTGGGTCAGCGGCCCCTGGTCGCTGCCCATCGGCACCCGCGACATCATCTCCACGCCGCCGCCGACAGCCAGC
>JANMYG010000616.1:0-2039 GCA_031381865.1 Betaproteobacteria bacterium
CGCAAGCCCTGCGCTCCTCGGCGCCCCAGAAGGCGCGCCGCCAGCGGCCCCCACACGCCTTTGCAGCCAGGCTTCTGGTGTTCTGGCGGTCGGGGCCCGGACCACCGAACACCCAAGACACAGCCTCGCGGCAGGCGGTACCCGGCGGGGGCGATTTCTGGGGCGCCGAGGAACGCAGCCCATGGGTCGGCGCGCGCAGCGCGCTTCGTCAACATTCTGGCCGCGGTTGTCTGAGCGTAGAGAGCGCAGCGAACGCAGCGAGTTCCGCGGCCCGACCCCTGGGCGAGTACCGCAGGGCAGTCGACGCATTCAGCGGAGACCGCCCCAGCATGAGCCACCGCCGGGTACCGCCTGGCGCGAGGCGCGCCAACGAGAGGTAATTGGCAATTGGGAATCAACGACCGCATCGGGCCGAAAGCAGACAGCTGGTGAATCTACGCACTGTCTGCGCCGCGCGTCGGGCAAGACACCGCGAGCCAACCGAGATGGCCATCGCGCATCGGGGCGACCGGCCGGTGCCCGTGGGTGACTCTTGACCGGGCCCCGCACGCTGCCTGAACTGCAGGCGCATTTCGGTCCGCGGTACCGCTGGCTGCTGCTGTTCGCGGTGATGGTGGGTTCGGTCGCGGCCATCATGTCGTCGACCATCATCAATGTGGCCGTGCCCGACATGAGCCGGCACTTTGCGATCGGACAGGACCGGGCGCAATGGGTGGCCTCGGGCTTCATGGTGGCGATGACGGTGTCGATGCTCACGACCCCGTGGCTGCTGGGGCGTTACGGCTACCGCCGCACCTATGGCGGCACCATGTGGCTGCTGCTGGCGGGGGGCGTGGTGGGCGGCCTGTCGAACGATTTTTCGCTGGTGCTCGCGGCCCGGGTCGCCGAAGGCCTGGCAGCCGGTGTGGTGCAGCCGATTCCCGCCATCATCATCCTGCGCGCATTCGCGCCGCATGAGCAGGGTCGCGCCATGGGTGTGTTCGGAACCGGCGTGGTGCTGGCGCCGGCGCTGGGGCCGAGCCTGGGCGGCGTGCTGGTCGACCTGTTCGGCTGGCGCTCGCTGTTTTTCATGGTGGTGCCGTTTTGCCTCGCGTCATTGTGGATGTCGGCGCGTTTCGTGCCGATATCCGCACCCGGCGGCGTGGCCGCCAACCGCGACGGCGCTGGCCTGGACTGGCCGAGCCTGCTGCTGGCCAGCATCGGCACCTTGTGCCTGCTCAACGGTCTGGTGCAGTTGCGCCAAGGGCTGACGCCGGTGGTGGCGCTGCTGCTGGTGGCCGCGCTGGGGGCGGTGGTCTGGTTCGTGCTGCGCCAGCGCCGCCTCGGTGAGACATCGGCACTGGGGCGCTCGAACGCACCGTTGATGAACCAGGCGCTGTTCGCCGACCGCCGCTTCGCCATGGGCAGCGTCGTGGCGTTCATCTACGGCATGGCGCTGTTCGGCTCGACCTACCTGCTGCCGGTGTATATGCAGCTCGGGCTGCAGTTGTCGGCTTCGCACGTTGGCACGCTGTTGTTGCCTTCGGGCCTGGCGCTGGCGGCCACGATCGCGCTGGTCGGGCGCCTCGCGGACCGCCACCCGACGCATCTGCTGGTCAGCATCGGGCTGGCGCTGCTGGCCGCTTCGTTCGCGCTGGTGCTGGTCGTGCACCTGGACACGCCGCTGTGGGTGGTGGTGGCGTTCGGCATCCTGGGCCGCATCGGGCTGGGTTTCATCCTGCCGTCGCTGAGCCTGGGCTCGATGCGCGGACTGCAAAAGGACCTGATCGCGCAGGGCGCCAGTACCATCAACTTCGCCCGCATGCTCGGAGGCGCGGCCGGTGTGAGCCTGTGCGGCATCGTGCTCGAGTGGCGGCTCGCAGCCCATGGCGACTCGCTTGCCACCGCGACCAGCAGCCCGGCGCGGCTGGCGGCGTTCAACGAATCGTTCCTGATGCTCGCCGCCCTGTGCCTGCTGGCGATGCTGGCCGCGCGCCACTTGCGGGCGCCGGTTACCGCAGACGCGCCCTGAACCGGCGCCGTCGCGCCGGGTTGTCGCA
>JANMYG010000617.1:0-6510 GCA_031381865.1 Betaproteobacteria bacterium
ATGGGCGGGCGGGAAGTCGGCGGCATGGCGAACCTGCTGTCGGCCCACCGCGACCTGGCGAATCCGGCGCACCGCGCCGAAGTGGCGGCCCTGTGGGGTGTGCCGTCGGTGCCCGCGTCGCCCGGCAAGACCGCGGTGGAAATGTTCCAGGCCGCTGCCGACGGCGAAATACGCGCGCTCTGGATCTGCTGTACCAACCCCGCCCAGTCCATGCCCGACCAGGCCACGGTGCGCCGCGCGCTGGAGCGCGCCGAACTGGTGATCGTGCAGGAGGCCTTCGCCAGCGCCGCCACCTGCGCCTACGCCGACCTGTTGCTGCCGGCCACCAGCTGGGGCGAGAAGGAAGGCACAGTCACCAACAGCGAGCGCCGCATCAGCCGCGTGCGCAGCGCCGTGGGCGCGTCGGGCCAGGCGCGGCACGACTGGTCGATTGCCGTGGACGTGGCCCGTCGGCTGGAGGCCTTGATGCCGGACACTGCGGCGCGCCCGACGCTGTTTCCGTACGACGGCCCCGAAGCGATCTGGAACGAGCACCGTGAATCGACGCGCGGACGCGATCTGGATATCACCGGCATGAGTTACGCGCTGCTGGACCAGGCCGGCCCGCTGCAGTGGCCCATGCCTGCGGGCCAGGCCCAGGGCCGCGCCCGGCTCTACGAAGACGGGGTGTTTCCAACGCCGGACGGACGGGCCAGGTTCGTCCACACGGCCTACCAACCGGTCGCCGAGCCGCGCGACGCGCGTTATCCGTTTGCGCTCGGCACCGGGCGCCTGCGCGACCAATGGCATGGCATGGGCCGCACCGGCATGCTGGCGCGGCTGTTTGGCCATGTGCCGGAACCGGCGCTGCAGATGCACCCGCAGGACATGGCGCGCCGGCTGCTGAAGGCGGGCGACCTGGTGCACCTGACCAGCCGGCGCGGCTCCATCGTCGTGCCGCTGCAGCCCAGCACCGACCTGGGCATGAGCCAGGTGTTCCTGGCCATGCACTGGGGCGAGGAGTTTCTCAGCGGCGTGAGCAGCACCGGCGAACGGCTGGCCGGGGTCAACGCCCTCACGTCGAGCGCGTTCTGTCCTGGCTCCAAACAGCCCGAGCTCAAACACGCGGCGGTGAAAGTGCTGAAGGCCGAATTGCCCTGGACCCTGCTGGCGATGGCCTGGTTGCCGCACGACACCGTGCTGGCCACGCGCGAACAGTTGCGGGCCTGCATGGCGCGTTTTCCGTTCGCCAGTTGCGTGCCGTTCTCCAGCCGCGCGCCGGTTGCCGGGGGGCAGCATGAACGCGCCGGGGTCCTGTTTCGCGCCGCCAGCCACGAGCCACCCGCGGCCGACCTGCTCGTGCGCCTGGAGGCGCTGCTCGGATTGCAGGGCGCCGACACGATGCGTTACGACGACCGTCGCCGCGGCCAGCAACGCGCGGTGGGCATGGTCGGCCGCGGCGCCGAGCGGCAACTAGAGGCGTTCCTGCTGGCCGGCGACACCAGCGCCGAAGCCTGGATCAAGACCCTGCTGCAGGACGAATTGCCGGCGCAGAGCTACGGCCGGTTGCTGCTGCTGCCCGGCGCCAAGGCTCCGATCGCAGTGCAGTCGCGCGGCCGGCAGGTCTGCAGTTGCTTCGACGTGACCGACAGCGCGATCCAGCAGCACCTGTCTCTGTGCCGGGGCAGCGAGGACGCGCGCCTGGCCAGCTTGCAGGGCGCGTTGCAATGCGGCACCAACTGCGGCTCGTGTGTCCCTGAGCTGAAGAAGCTGGTGCGTCTTGTCACGCCGTTGCCCACGGCTGAACCCGCGGTCGCGCAACATTGAGCTTATAGCGCGAAGTCATCAGCCATCAGGGACAATTCCTGCATGGGAATCAGCCAGTACATCAAGGAGATCGGCCGCGGCAAGGACGGCGCGCGCTCGTTGTCGCGCGAACAGGCGGCCGACCTGTTCGGGCAGGTGCTCGATGGCGCGGTGACCGATCTGGAAGTAGGCGGCTTTTGCCTGGCCATGCGCATCAAGGGCGAGACGCCGCACGAGATGGCGGGGTTCCTGGACGCGACCTATTCGCGCCTGCGACGCGTGCCGGTGACCGGCGCGCTGCCGGCCATCGTGTTGCCGACCTACAACGGCGCGCGCAAGCTGCCATTGCTCACACCGCTGCTGGCCCTGCTGCTGGCGCGTGACGGCCTGCCGGTGCTGGTGCACGGCTCGGCCACGGAATCGACCCGGGTTTTCGCGTCGTCGGTGTTCGAGGCGCTGGGCATTGCCGCTGCAACGCAGATTACACCGCTGGGCGCCGGCGCCGTGGCCTTCTACCCGACCGAAGTGTTGTGCCCCGGCCTCAAACGGCTGCTGGACGTGCGCCGCGCCGTGGGATTGCGCAATCCGGCGCACAGCCTCGTGAAACTGATGAACCCCTGCGCCGGGCCGGCGATCGTGGTCGGCAGCTACACCCACCCGGAGTACGCGCTGTCGATGGCGGCCGTGTTCGAGCTGATGGGCAGCAGCGCGATGTTGTTGCGTGGCACCGAGGGCGAACCCGTGGCCGACGCGCGGCGCGCACCGCAGATGGACGGCTTTGTCGCCGGCCAGCGGCAGTTGCTGCATGCCGCACAGCCCGGGCCGCTGGCGCAGGTGCCGGAGCTGCCGGCCGGCACCGACGCCGTGTTGACGGCTGTCTATATCCGCGCGGTGCTGGACGGCGACAAACCGGTTCCGGCGCCGATATCGACGCAGGTGGAACGACTCTTGCATATGGCACAGGCAGCATGAAAAACTCTGGAAAAGTAACCCTGGTGGGCGCCGGCCCGGGCGACCCTGAACTGCTGACGCTCAAGGCCGTCAAGGCCATTGGTGCGGCCACGCTGGTGCTGGTGGACGACCTCGTCAACGACGCCATCCTGGCCCATGCCGCGCCGGGAGCGCGGATTGTGCACGTAGGCAAGCGCGGCGGCTGCCGGAGCACTCCGCAGGCGTTCATCGAACGGCTGATGGTGACGGCCGCGCGCCAGGGTGAGAACGTGGTGCGCCTCAAGGGCGGCGACCCCTTCATCTTCGGGCGCGGCGGCGAAGAAGTGGAACACCTGCAGGCCGCAGGTATTGCGGTGCAGGTGGTGAACGGCATTTCATCCGGCCTGGCCGCCGTGACGGCGCTCGGTGTGCCGCTGACCCACCGGGAGCATGCCCACGGCGTGGTGTTCATCACCGGCCACTCCCGACCGGGTGACCAGGGCACCGACTGGAAGGCCCTGGCGGCAACCGCACGCAGCGCTCGCCTGACCCTGGTGATCTACATGGGCGTCAGCAGCGCGCGCACGATCCAGGACGCCTTGCAAAGCGGTCTGCCTGCGGCCACGCCGGCGGCCATCATCCAGAACGCCACCTTGCCCAGCCAGCGCCACGTGCTGACCACGCTGGGGGAACTTGCAGCCAGCATCGAACGCGAGCATATGGGAAGCCCATCGATCCTGGTGGTGGGTGATGTGGTCCGGGGCGTGCAGCTGGCGCTATCGGGCACCAACCTGGTGCACGCGGCCTGAGCGACCGGGTCGTGCCGGCTCGGGGCGCCGGCATGGCCCCCTACACTGCGGGCCATGCAGACTTTCGACGTGGCCATCATCGGCGCCGGGGCGGCTGGCCTGTTTTGCGCCGCGGTGGCGGGCCAGCTGGGCCTGAACGTGCTGTTGCTCGACCACAGCGAGAAAGTGGCGGAAAAGATCCGCATCTCTGGTGGCGGCCGGGCCAACTTCACCAACCGCGATGTCAGCGCCGCGAACTTCATGGGCGAGAACCCCAGTTTCTGTCGCTCGGCACTGTCGCGTTACACGCCCGCTGACTTCGTCGGGTTGCTGCAACGCCACGGCATCCCGTTCCACGAAAAACACAAGGGCCAGCTGTTTTGCGACCGCTCGGCCGAAGACCTGATCACGATGCTGCTGGCCGAATGCGATGCGGGACGGGTCGTGCGCTGGCAACCGTGCGGCGTCCATTCCGTCTCATGCGCGACCGACCCATCGCACCAGGCCGACGGCATCCGTTACGAAGTCGCCTGCGACCGCGGGGTCGTGCAGGCAGCCGCAGTCGTGGTTGCGACCGGTGGGCTGTCCATACCCAAGATCGGCGCGACGGACTTCGGTTACCGCATCGCGCGCCAGTTTGGCCTGCCGGTCGTGGCGCCCCGCCCGGCACTGGTGCCATTGACATTCGATCCCGCCGCGTGGGCGCCGTATGCACCACTGGCCGGGGTCTCGTTGCCGGTGTCTGTCGAGACCGGCAGCAAGAAGGCGCGGACCACGTTCCTCGAAGACCTGCTTTTCACGCACCGCGGCTTGAGTGGCCCGGCGGTGTTGCAGATATCGAGTTTCTGGAGCGCGAACACACCCATCCGGCTGAACCTTGCGCCGCAATTGGACCTGCCCGGACGACTGGCGCAGGCCAAATCGGCCTCGCGCAAGCTGCTTGCCAACGAACTTGCCGCCGTGCTGCCGGCCCGGCTGGCCGACGCGTGGGTGGCGCAGGACACGGCGTGGCAGCGTCCCGTCAATGAGACGTCCGACAAGGCGCTGTCGCAGTTGGCCGACCGGTTGTGCCGGTGGGAGCTGACACCCACCGGCACCGAGGGTTACCGCAAGGCCGAGGTCACGGCGGGCGGCGTCGACACCCGTGTGTTGTCGAGCCAGACCATGGAATCACGCCAGCCGGGCCTGTATTTCATTGGCGAAGTGGTCGACGTCACGGGCTGGCTCGGCGGCTACAACTTCCAGTGGGCCTGGGCCAGCGCCTTCGCCTGCGCCCACGGACTGGCGGCGCAATTGGCGGCGCGACGGTTGAACGCAGGCGCAAAAGCCCTATAATCCAAGGCTTTGCTGGCAAAACCCCGCTGCCTTCCAAATACTGGCGGGGACACTTTTAGCCCGGGTGCACGATCTCGCCTTGGCACATTTTCGGAACTTCCTTAGCTAATGACCACCATCCGTGTAAAAGAAAACGAGCCCTTCGATGTCGCATTGCGCCGCTTCAAACGCACCATAGAGAAACTGGGCCTGCTGACCGACCTGCGCGCACGCGAGTTCTACGAAAAGCCCACCGCCGAGCGCAAGCGCAAGAAGGCGGCCGCGGTCAAGCGCAACTACAAGCGCATCCGCTCGATGCAGTTGCCCAAGAAGCTCTACTGATCGGGCCGCCCGCGGGGCCACCGGCCCCGCACGCTTCACGAACCCGCGTCCGGTCACCCGAACGCGGGTTTTGCATTTTTGGAACAGGAGAACACGATGTTGCTGAAGGATCAGATCACCGAAGACATGAAAACCGCGATGCGTGCCAAGGACAGCGCGCGGCTGGGCACCATCCGTCTGCTGCTGGCCGCATGCAAGCAAAAGGAGGTCGACGAACGCGTTACGCTCGATGACGCCGCCGTGATCGGCATCATCGACAAGCTGGTGAAGCAGCGCAAGGATTCGATCGCCGCCTTCAGCGCCGCGCAGCGCCAGGACCTGGTGGACAAGGAGAGCGCCGAACTGCTGGTGCTCGAAGCGTATCTGCCGCAGCGCATGGACGCGCAGCAGGTGCTGTCCGAAGTGCAGGCCATCGTCGCTGAACTTGCAGCCCAGCTGGGGCGCAAGCCGGGCGCCGCGGACATGGGCAAGGTCATGGGCCTGGCCAAGACCCGGCTGGCCGGCAAAGCCGAGATGGCGCAGGTCTCGGGCGCGGTCAAGGCCGCGCTCGCCGCTTGACGCCTTCCACCCCGCGCCCTGCACGCGCGCGCGGCGGCTCGCGCCGCCACACGGCCCACCCTCTATTGCACCTTCAGGCTGGTCGTCACGGGCTCGGCGAGTGCCCGCGCCGCGTTCTGGTTGTCGATGAATTCCAGCTTGAGCGTGTAGTCACCGGTGGGCGGTGACAACCAGACCTCGGTCTGGCCGTTGCTGAACTCCATCTCGGCAGCGTTTCCTTTGGCCTGGGCCGTGAGACTGAGCCGGAAATGCCCGGTGTCCTTTTCCTTTTGCGCGACGTGCCCGACGTTGAGCCCCGACGCATGGAACTGGACCCTGAACGGCGCCTTCACCGTGGCGCCCTGCACGACTATGCCGATGCCCTTCCTGACCAGGGTCTTGGCATCGACCTCGTTCTTCTTGACCACTGTCACCGACACCGGTTTGCTGTAGACAAAATGCGGCAGGTGCTGGTGGTCGGCCAGCAGCAGGCGCAGGTTGTAGGTGCCCGGCGCCAGGGTGAGCACGGTCTCCATCTGGCCCTTGCCGAAGTGCACGTATTGCTCGTTGAATGGCAGCGGTTTCTGGAAATCGAGCGGCAGGTCGCGGTTGACCAGCAGGTGGTGGTGGCCGGACTTGCCATCGACGGGCGCCGAGATGGGCGCCAGACCCCAGCCACCCGCCAGGCCAAACCGGAGCAGGAACGGCGTCTCGATCCTGTCGCCGCTGTTCAGGTTGGTGAAATAGGCCTGCGCTGCGCCCTGTGGCGGCGGCACCTGCCAGGCGTGGATGGTGGGTGGCCCAGCCGCAATCA
>JANMYG010000654.1:0-5712 GCA_031381865.1 Betaproteobacteria bacterium
GCGGCTCAGCGACGACGATACCCGGGCCCTGATCGCCGGCTTTTTCGGCCAGGACGTGTTGCCGCGACTCGAACAGCAGTTGCTCGGGTGGAGCAAGGGCAACCCGCTTTTTCTGCGCGAAAGCGTCCGGGCGCTGGTCGAGGCCGGGGCGCTCGCCAATCCCGATGTGGCGGCTGCGATTGCGGTTCCGGCCTCGATCGGCGCCGTGATCGCCGCACGCATCGACCGGCTTCCCCCGGCCGCCAAGCGCGTGTTGCGCGCGGCCTGTGTACTTGGCGAGCAATTCGCCTTCGACATCCTCGCCAGCGTGTTGGGAACACCCGACGCCGCCCTGGCCAGCCAGCTCGAGGTATTGACAGCGGCGCAGTTCATCCGCCCACTGGACCCGGTGCGCCGCACCTACGCCTTCGAACACGGGCTATTTCAGGAGGTCGGTTACGCCGCGCTGTTGCGGCGGCAGCGCCGCAGCCTGCACCAGGCCGCGTTTGTGGCCTTGCGCCGATCCGAACAGAGCGCCGCGGCGGTGCCGGTCGAGGAGTTGGCACACCACGCCCACAACGGCGAACTGTGGGCCGAAGCAGTGCCGTTGTGCCGTGAGGCCGGTCGCCGCGCCGCGGCGCGTTACTCCAACCGCGAAGCCGCGCTGCACCTGGAGCATGCGATTGCGGCGCTCGGCTGCGCCGATCCCGATGCACTGCGGCTCGAAGAGGCAATCACACTGCGGCTCGAACTGCGAACGGTGAGTATTCCGCTGCTGCGGCTGGACCGTATCGGCGCCGTGCTGGCCGAGGCCGATGCCATGGCAGGGCGCCTGGGCGATCTTTCGCTGCGCGCCAGGATCAGCGCGTTCCAGGCCGGCCACGCCTACATGACCAGCAACCCGGCGCGCTGCATCGCGCTCTGCCGCGCGGCGCTGCGGCTCGCCGGGCGGGCGCCGGACCCCGGGCTGCGCGTGGCGCCCCAGTTGTACCTGGCCCAGGCGCACTACGGACTCGGGCAGTACCGCCGCGTCGTGACCACCCTGGTGCGGCATCGGTCGTTGCAGGACGCGGCGCTGTCCGGCGCCGCCGTCGGTTTGCCGGTGCGCCCGGCACTCATGCGCGGCTACTGGCTCGCGATCGCGCAGGCCGAACTGGGACGTTTTGCCGAGGCCGAGGCGCTTGCCGGCGAGATGCTGGCCAAGGCCGACGAGCACCAGCCGTTCGAGTCGCTGTATGCGTTGACCGCCCAGGGCTTCATCTGGATGCTGCGCGGGGAGTGGCAAGCCGCCTTGCGGTCCAGCACGTCGGCGCTGGCCGTTGCCGACCACAACGACATCACGTTCATCATCCCGGTGCTGGCGTCACAGGTCGGTCTGCTGCTGGCCAGCCAGGGCCGGGCCGCGGAGGGCCTGGCCTTGGCGCGGCGGGCGATGCACAAGGCCGAGGAGATCGGTGTCAGGGCAGGCAGGTCGCGTTGGTGTGCGCGGCTGGCGGAAACCTGCCTGCTGGCCGGGAACCTGCCCGAGGCCCGCGAAAACGCAGCAAACGCGATCAGATTCGCCGAGGACGGCGGCGAGCTTGGTTATCTTTGCTCGGCCCAGCGCCTGCGCGCCAAGACCCGGGTCGCGGACGCCGATCTGGACGGTGCCGCACACGACCTGGCACGCGCCACGGCCATTGCACGCAGCCTGCAGCTCGGCCCGGCACTGGCGAAATGCCAGTTCGATGCCGGCGCGCTGGCACATCGGGCCGGTCGCCTGGTCGAGGCGCGGCGCGCGTTTCGGATCGCACGCAACGGCTTTGCGCGTTACCAGATGCAGGCCGGCATGGCGCGTGCCGGTCATGCGCTGGCGCAACTGGCGGCGGGATCGCCCGCGCCGACCGTCGAGGCATTCTTCGGCAGCGCGGAATGAAACATCGCCACCGGGTGGCCGCCGGGCCCCTGGTGGCAGCCATTGGAACGCCATCCAGCACGCATGCGGCGGCGGTTCGACGCGCGACCCGGGTGGTGCCGGCCGGGCACCGGCCCTGGTGCGACGCGAGAATAAAAGAATGTAATATACTGAATTCAATTTTTGGTACCGGCCCATTGCGCCCGCCTGCCATGCCAACCGCCCATCCATCACGCCCGGTGACGCCGCTTTCGCGGCATGGCAACCTGAGCGACCGGATCTACTCCGAGTTGCGCCAGCGGCTGCAGCGGCTGCCGCTGGGGCCGGACGAGCGCCTGCTCGACCTCGAAGTGGCGGCCGCCTATGGAACCTCGCGCATGCCGGCACGCGACGCGTTGCTGCGCCTGGTCAACGAGGGTTACCTGGTGGGAACGACACGCGGCTTCGCGGCGCCCACGCTGGGCCTGGACGATGTGCGCGAGATCTTCGAGGTGCGCCGCATGCTCGAACCGCAGGCGATCGCCAGCGTGGCGAAAGAGCTCGACACGGTGGCAGTGCAGGAACTGACGCAGGCGCTGCTTCGCGCCCGCCAGGCGGCACACAAGAACGACGGCGAGGACATGGTGCTGGCGAACATGGCCTTTCGCGACGCCTGGCTCAGCCGGGTGAAGAACCAGCGGCTGGCGGCCACGATCGCGCGTTTTGTCGACCACGTGCAGACGGTGCGCCTGTCGACCCTGAGCAATGCGCAAACCCGCCAGGTGGTGCTGGACGGGCTGGAACGCCTGTTCGACGCGCTGACCCGACGCGACGCCGCGCTGGTGCGCCAGCGCATGACGGCATTCATGAAGGCGGCCGAGCATGCCTTCTTTTCGATTCGCAAGGCCGAGATCGACGGCGTCCAGGCCCGGGGCGCGAAAGCGCCAGCCACCCTGGCGCGCCGATCCACCCTCCAGTAGACTGAATCCGTGCCATTCACTGCCACTTGTCTGCCCAGCGGTCGCACGGATTCAGTCTCTATTAGGGAGTCCCAGCAATGAGCCAATTGCATCCGCTCAAAGGCCCGAACCAGTTCAAGCTGGGTGTCTTCTCGACCAATGCCGACGGCGGGCTGGCCATCACCGACGTGGCCGAGCGCTGGCGCGCGCGCTGGGACGACAACCTGGCCGCGGTCGGTATCGCCGACCGCGCCGGTCTGGAGTTCTTCCTGCCGATCGCAAGGTGGCGCGGCTTCGGCGGCAAGAACCATGTGCGCGAATGGTCGTTCGAAACCTTTACCTGGGCCGCCGGCCTGGCCGCGGTGACCAGGCACATCGGCTTGTTCATGACGGTGCATGTGCCGATCGTGCACCCGGTCTACGCGGCCAAGGCGCTGGCCACGGTGGACCACATCAGCGGCGGGCGTGCCGGGCTCAACATCGTCTGCGGCTGGAACCCGGACGAGTTCGCCATGTTCGGCGCCAAGCTCGGTGACGACGCCTACGGCCAGGCCGCCGAATGGGTGGAAATCATCGAGCGCTGTTATGGTGGCAACCAGCCGTTCGATTTCAACGGCAAGCACTACGCACTCAAGGGCGTGGTCAGCCGGCCGGCCAGCATCCAGGTGCCGCGGCCGCTGACCATGAACGCCGCCTTCGGCTCGCCCGGCCGCGACTTTGCCGCCAGGAGCTGCGACTTTCTGTTTTCCACCTTTTCCAACATCGAGGACGGGCGCAAACACGTGGCCGATATCCGGGCGCGCTCCAAACTGCAGGGGCGCGAGGTCGGCATCTACACCGTATGCCACGTGGTGGCGCGCGAGACGCAACGCGAAGCCGACGAATATTACGAGCGTTACGCCGTGACCCAGGCCGACCAGGGTGCGGTGGACAACCACATGGCGCAGAAGAAGGAATTTGCCAATTCGCACGACCAGAGCGCCTTCGACCTCTACCGCAAGCGTTTTGCCGGCGGCGCCGGAACCTATCCGCTGGTCGGCACGCCGGAGAAGATCGTCGAGGACCTGGTCAGGATTTCAAACGAAGGGTACGCCGGTGCCGCGCTGACCTTCGTCAACTACAGCTACGAACTGCCCTTCTTCTGCGACCGGGTGCTGCCGCTGATGAAACAGGCCGGGCTGCGCGTGGTCTGAGAGCCAAGCATGCATAACAACACCCCGGCCGCGCGGCACAAGCACTCGGGCAGCCCGCGCTTCAAGCAGGGCATGCGCGCCCTGACCGGCGGCGTGACCGTGATCGGCGCCTACGGGCCGGACGGGGCGCCGCTGGCGATGACGGCCACCGCCGTGACGTCGCTGAGCGCCGAGCCGCCGTCGCTGCTGGTTTGCGTCAACCGAACCGCGACGATGGCCGGCGCGCTGGTGCGACACGCGCGGTTTTCGGTCAACGTGCTGGCCGGCGACCAGATCGACGTGGCCAAGGCCTTCGGCGGACAACTCGATGTGCGGGGCACCGGGCGCTTCATCTATGGCAACTGGCGCCGCGTGGACGATACCGAAGTGCCGCTGCTCACCGGCTCGCGCGTCTCCTTCGAATGCGAGGTGTCGCACGTGCATGAATGGGCAACCCACCACATCGTGATCGGTTCGGTGCTGGACGTGCATTTCGCCAAGGCGCCAGGCCAGTCGCTGGTTTACGCCGACGGCCAATACCACGCGGTGGGCTGACCGGTGCCACCCGGTTGCCGCTCCGAGGCCGGCCTGCACCAGGAAATCCATGCAAGCGATCCAGTTTGACCGTTATGGCCCGCCCGAGGTACTGCGGCTGGTGACCGTGGCCGAGCCGCAGGCCGGCCCGGGCGAGGTGCGTGTGCGGCTGTTCGCTGCCGGTGTCGCACCGGTGGACACCAAGCTGCGCGCCGGTCTGCTGCAGGCCCACTTCGCGCCCGACCTGCCGAAGATACCGGGGCGTGACGGCGTGGGCGTGATCGACCAGATCGGCGCCGACGTGTCCGGGTTCGCGCTGGGCGACCGGGTCTGCGTGGTGGCGGACCCGTTGCGCGCCGGCACCTGTGCGCAGGCGGTGGTCTGCGGCGCGCAACGCGTGGTGCCGCGACCGGCCGCCCTGTCGCTGCACCAGGCCGCGGTGTTGTTGCAGCCCGGCATCAGCGCCTGGATCGCGGTGATGGAAACGGCCGGGGTGGTGCCCGGCATGCGCGTGCTGGTACACGGCGGCGCGGGTGCGGTCGGCAGCCTGATGGTGCAGTTGTGCCGGCACCTGGGCGCCGAGGTGTCGGCCACCTGCCGCAGCGACAACCGCGGTTATGTGGTCGAACTCGGGGCGGCGCGGGCACTGGCCTACGACACCGAGGACTTCGGTCTACTGTGCGACCAGGATGTGGTGTTCGACCTGATCGGTGGCGCCACCCACGCGCGCTCGTACCCGGTGTTGCGCGCCGGTGGCCACCTGGTCTACCTGACGGCCGCACCGATCGTCGACCGGGCGGCCGAGTTCGGTGTGCGCGCGACCCGCGCCGTGATCAGCGACCGCCCGCCGGTGCTTGCGGCGGTCGCCGGCCTGGCGCAGGCCGGTATCTTCAGGCCGCGCGTGGCCGGCGTGTTCGCACTCGCCGACACCGCCGGCGCCCACGCCGCACTGGAAGGCGGGCGTGTGACGCGTGGCCGGCTGGTGATCGATATCCAGCCGGAAAGCCACGCACCGCACTGAGCCCGCCTGCACACGGACTGCAACATGCCAACGCCACCTGCAGCACCAGCCGCGATCGAACGGGCCTTCGTACCCACGCGGTCCGGCCGGATCCACGTGGCCAGTGCCGGCCAGGGTTTTCCGGTGCTGCTACTGCACCAGACGCCGCGTTCCTGGGACGAGTACCGCGACGTG
>JANMYG010000692.1:0-2330 GCA_031381865.1 Betaproteobacteria bacterium
CGCGGGGGTCACCATGCTTTTGTCTGGAAGTTGCCACTGCGCAAACATCCGCTTCACGCTCGACTGGCAGCCGGAGCCGGTCGAGATTCCTGCCCGGGCCTGCACCTGCTCCTTCTGCACCAGGCACGGTGGCCTGTGGACTTCGTGTCCAACCGCATCACTCAAGGTCGTCGTCAAGGACCCCGATCGCGTTTCGCGCTACGCCTTCGCAACCAGGACCGCGCTGTTCCACGTCTGTTGCAACTGCGGCGTCGTGCCGGTGGTGACCAGTCGGGTCGACGATGTGCTCTACGCCGTGGTGAACGTGCACGCGCTCGAGGGTGTAGCCCCGGCGCTGCTGCGACGCGCCACCGCCACCTTCGACGCGGAGAACGAAGCCGATCGCCTGGCACGGCGCAGGCGCAACTGGATCGGCCAGGTCGAGTTCATCGAAGGCGGGGCATGAGACCCGACTTTGACAGTCCCGGGGCGCACGCACCCGGAGTTGTCAATGTCGGGCATGAGCCTGCCACCCACGGCCGCGCAAGACCCATCGGTCACGATTCGGCCCTGTTTGCGTCGCGCTGGCGGCCGCATCGATCGGAGGTATTCCCATGACCCAGCGTCTCGAACGCAACCGGCGCAACGCGCTGGCGTTCTACGACCTCATGTTCAACCAGTGCCGGCCGGCGGAGGCGATCGAGCGCTACGCGGGCGTCACGTACATCCAGCACAACCCGGACGTTGCCGACGGAAAACAGGCTTTCATCGAATATTTCGAGCGCATGGCCCTGGACTACCCGGGCAAGCGCGTGCACTTCAAGCGCTCGGTCGCCGAAGGCGATCTGGTCGTGCTGCATTGCCACCAGCAGTGGCCCACCGACGCCGACAGGGACTGGGCTGGCATCGACATCTTCCGCTTCGACGAACAGGGCAAGATCGTCGAGCACTGGGACGTGCTGCAGGTCGTGCCGCACGAATCCGCCCATGGCAACACGATGTTCTAGCGCGGCAGGGGATCGGCCAGCGGCTCGGCCGTCGCTGCCCCGCCAGCAACGCAGCGCGACGACCACCGATCATTCGAGCCTGGCCCGGTCCACCTGCGGGCTACCGGGTGTCATGGTGGACGCATGAGGTTGTTGTGGAAACTTGCCCTGGCCCTGGCCGTCCTGCTGCTCGTGCTGGCGCTTCTGCTGGCGGCGCCGGTGACAACCTGGCGGACCGGCGAGACCTCGATGCCCGCGCTGGACCTGATTCCCGGCCGGGCCGTGCCGGCGATGGCGAGCCGGGTGTGGATCGACACCGATGCCGCCTGTGGCACCGGCACCCGGCGCGACCCCGACGACTGCCTGGCCCTGCTGGCGCTACTGGAGGATCCGCTCCTCGACGTGGTCGGCGTGTCGACCGTCTTCGGCAATGCCCCCGAACCGACAACGCAGGGTGTGACCCGCGAACTGGTGGCGCGCATCAACGCCCAAAGACCGGTCCCGGTGCGCGTGTTCGGAGGCGCACCACACGCCTGGGGTCCCGTGGCGGAACCGGCGCAGTTGCCGGCGCATCGCGCCATCGCGTCGGCGCTGGCCGACGGGCCGCTGACCTTCATCGCGCTGGGGCCGTTGACCAACCTGGTGGCAGCGGTCGGCAGTTCACCGGACTTGCAGCGCAACCTGGCCGGCATTGTGGCGGTGATGGGGCGACGGCCGGGTCACGGGTTTCACCCGTCGGAAGGAACGTCCACCGGCGCGATGTTGTTTGGCCACGGGCCGGTGTTCAGTGACCTCAACCTGGCGCTGGATCCGCCGGCTGCCGAACAGGTGATCGGCTGGCGCCGACCGCTGGTGCTGTTGCCGTATGAAGCGGCACGCCATGTCGAGATGGACGCGCAGGCGCTGGATGCCCTGGGCGCGCGCAGCGAGGCCGGCCAATGGGTGGCGCAACGGTCCAGGCAGTGGCTCGCGCTCTGGCAGCCGGAGGTCGGCCGCCAGGGCTTCTTTCCGTTCGACCTGATGGCCGCCGCATTCATCCTCGACCCCGGGCAGTTTCGCTGCGCGAAGGTGACGCTCGAGGTGGCAGCCGATCCGCTGTTCGGCTTCTGGCAGCGCGGGCCGGCGCTGCTGGTCGCCCAGCATCCGTCTTCCGCACCGGCCCCGGCTGCGGCGGCGCACGCCTACTACTGCGCCGACCTCGTCGGCGCGCTGCAACGCCCCTGGCCGGTTCGCCGGGCCGGCGATCGCTGAGGCCGACACGGGTGAGTGGGGCGGCCTTCACTCGCCCCGCAACGTGGTTGACGGCGCGCAGCCGAAACGCTGCCGGTAATAGGCCGAAAACCGCCCCATGTGCACGAAGCCGTG
>JANMYG010000703.1:0-20928 GCA_031381865.1 Betaproteobacteria bacterium
ACGCCGCTGCCCGCCACCGCTGCGCCACCGGCCACCGCTGCGCCGCCGGCCACTGGCGCGCCGCCGGCCACTGGTGCCGCCGGTGCCGTCGCGGCAGTCCAGGCGCCCGCGACGCCGGGCACCATGCCGACGCTGCAGGCCTGCCAGCGCGAGCCGGGTCGCACCACGGTGTATATCCACATCTACGACGAATCCTCACGCCTGGGCGCCGTGGCGCTGCGCCAGGCGCTGCAGGCCGCGGCCGATGCCAGCCTGGTCCTGGCACCGGTCGAAAACGTGACGCGCGGCGCCGACCTGCGCCAGCAGCGCCGGCCGGTGGCCTGGCCTAAACCGACGCTGGTGCTGCACGATCCGTCCAGCCGCGACTGCGCCCGCGCGATGGTGCGCTACATTGGCGCACCGTGGTTGTCGGCGGGCGACGCCGACCCGGTGTCCCTGCGCGACCTGCCGCGCTCGATGCAAGCCCAGCCAGGTGTGATCGAGTTGTGGTTGCCGCCCACGGACGTGGCGCCATCTGAAAAAGGCACCTGATACCGGATCGCTCTCGATCGGCCGGATCAGACGCTGAAAAGCTGTCCACGCGCCGCACTGGTGATTGCCGCCACACACGGGTGGCGGATGCGCCGCTCCACCGACACGGCAAAGAACTCCTCGACCAGTTCGTCGCTGCGGCCGATCACCTGGACACCGAATTGCGCCACCGTTTCGGCTTCCAGCACGCTGGGCCCCATGAATACCCCGCGCCCCTCGCGCCCGAAGGCGGTCATCAGGGCGCCGTCGTCGAACTCTCCGACGACCCTGGGCTGGATCCGATGCCGGACCAGCCAGCCTTCGAGTTGTTGCCGCACCGACGCCGACGCACCCTGTATCAGCATCGGCATGCCGTGAAGGCAGGCGGGAAACTCCCCCAGCAGCTGCGCCTGCAAGCCCGGCGCACAGAAGAAACTCATCGCGGTACTTCCCAGCGGGTGGTTGAACGCCTTGACGCTGATGCGTCGGGACATCGGCTCGTCCGCTATCACCAGGTCGAGTCGCTGCAGCGCCAATTGCGACAGCAGGTCGGGGAACTTGCCTTCGCTGCAAACCAGCCGGACCGGCTCGGACACCGACAAGGCCGGCTCGAGCAGCCGGTAGGCCACCGACTTGGCGACGGAGTCGGCAATCCCGACCCGGAATTCCAGCACGCGAGGCCCGCCCCGGGCCTGGCGCACCGCGCCCTCGAGTTCGGCGCCGAGGGCGAATATCTGGTCGGCATAACCCAGCGCCAGCCGGCCGTCGTCGGTCAGTTCGAGCTGGCGACCGCTCTTGCGAAACAGCTTGCGGCCAAACCATTCCTCGAGCAGCTTGATCTGACCCGAGAGTGTCTGCGGCGTGGTGTGCAGCTGCTCGCCGGCGCGCATGATGCCGCCGGCCCGGGCCGTCACCCAGAAGTAATGCAGGTGTTTGAAGTTCATGTGTCGCCGATCCAGTGCTGACTGCGAAATGTTCGTATTTTACGAAGCAATATTTTTACAAATTCGAATTTACGCGAAGTGTCCAGTTGCTTATAGTTCGGCTCGTCACGGTTATCGTGGCGCCACCGGAGTCAGCACCATGCGATTGAGTACCAAAGGCCGATTTGCAGTCACCGCGATGATCGAACTCGCTCTGTACGAGCGCTCCGGTCCGGTTTCCTTGTCCCAGATTGCGCTGCGCCACCAGATATCGCTGTCGTACCTGGAGCAGATGTTCAGCCAGCTGCGCCGGCACCGGCTGGTCGAAAGCACCCGCGGCCCGGGCGGCGGCTACACGCTGGCACATGGGGCCGAAAACATCACCGTGGCCGATATCCTCGGGGCCATCGAGGGCACGTGTGACGAGGGCCGCGCGAGCACAACACACCGTGGCGACGAACAGGGGCAGGACATGGCCCAGGACCTGTGGGACCGCCTGAACTCGAAGCTGGTCACCTATATGCAGACGGTCACCCTGCGTCAGCTGGCGCTGGAACAACGCGCCAAGGGTCATGGCGCCGAGATACCCAAGCCGACCAGGCGCGGCGTGGGCAAGAAGCCCGATCCACAACCGGTATGGGCCAACACGCCGAATTCCGTATTCACGTTCGGAAAATCGCTGCTGGCAAAGAGCTAGGCCGGCGCCGGGAGCTGGGGCCGCGCCGCCACCGGCGCCGGGCGGACTCTCGTCGCGGGCGCAACCCCGGTCGGCTGCGCTGCGGCGGTCGAAGTTAGACTGGCGGAGGAACCCACCCCCGATCTGCCCCCACCCATGTCTGCATCCACCCCCCAAGCCCTGTCCGGCCGAGTCGCGCTGGTCACCGGCGCCAATACCGGCATCGGGCTGGTCACGGCGCGCGAACTGGCGGCGCTTGGCGCGCATGTATTCATCGCATGCCGCTCGGCGCAACGCGCACAACCGGCGCTCGACCAGATCCGCGCCGCCGTCGCTGGTGCGCAGGTCGAGGCGTTGCCGCTGGACCTGGGCGAATTCAATTCGGTGCGCGCCTGTGCGCAGATGTTCCTGGCCCGTGGTCTGCCCTTGCATCTGCTGGTCAACAACGCCGGGCTGGCCGGTGCCCGCGGGTTCACCCGATCGGGGTTCGAGCTCGCGTTCGGCGTCAACCACATGGGCCATTTCCTGCTGACCCAACTGCTGGTCGAGCGCATCCAGTCCAGCGCGCCGGCACGCATCGTTACCGTCGCCAGCCGCGCCCACTACCGGGCGCCTGGCATCGACTGGGACACGGTGCGCCAGCCCACCAGGAGCAGGCTGGCGGTGGCCGAATACGGCGTGTCGAAGTTGGCCAATGTCCTGTTCAGCGCCGAACTCGGCCGCAGGCTCGCCGGCAGCGGTGTGACCACCTATTCACTGCACCCGGGTGTGGTGGCCTCCGACGTCTGGCGCGCCGTGCCGTGGCCGCTGCGCGCGCTGATCAAGCTGCGCATGATTTCCACCGAGGAAGGTGCCGCGACCACACTGTTTTGCGCAGCCTCCCCCGAGGTCGCTGTCGAATCTGGCAAGTATTACGACAAATGCCGCGCCAGGACGCCCAGCGCCGTCGCGCAGGACGCGTCATTGGCGGCTGAACTGTGGCGACGCAGCACGCAGTGGCTGCTGCCGGGCAACAACGGCTGAACCTGGAACCTGCCGCAGGCTGCGGGCGGCAAATGCCCGACATGGGTCCTGCCGCGGGCGGCGCGGCGGCAAACGCCCGACATGGGTCCTGCCGCAGGCGGCGCGGCGCAACCCGCAAGCGGGACAGCAGTGGTGCGTTGTGCTGCGGCAAGGCGGCCGGTGCGCCGTTACCATCAAGGCCTTGCTCCGACACAGGGCGCACTTACCGCGCGCGATTTTGCCGATGCCATACGAAACCGCCTGGCGCCAGCTCTGGAACGGCCTGGGAATACGTGACCCCGACCCGGCGCTGCTGTCGGCGCTGCTCGCGCGTTATTCGGAGCCGCACCGCAAGTACCACACGCTCGAACACCTCGACGCCTGTCGCAGGAACTTTGCGCTGGTGCGCGACCAGGCCACCCACCCGTCCGAAGTGGAACTGGCGCTGTGGTTTCACGACGCGATCTACGAGATCCCGGCGCGCGGCAATGAGCACCGCGCCGGGCCGCCCCCAAGCAAGCTCGCAGCGCAGCTCTCAGAGCGAAGCTGCCCCAATGAGCACCGCGCCGGGCCGCCCCCAAGCAAGCTCGCGGCGCAACTCGCGGAGCGAAGCTGCCCCAACGAGCGCCAAAGTGCGGACTGGGCCAGTGATGCCCTGCTCGGCGCGGGCGCCGCGCCGGAGGTCGCGCAGCGCGTACAAGCGCTGGTCATGGTGACGTGCCACGATCGCCTGCCGCAAACCGGCGACGAGGCACTGCTACTCGATGTCGACCTGGCGATCCTGGGTGCGCCACCGGTCGTGTTCGATGTCTACGAAGCCCAAATCGGTGCCGAATACAACTCGGTGCCGGAGCCGGTACGGCGAAGTCGCCGACAAAGCATCCTGCAGGGGTTCCTGGAGCGCGAGCGGATATTCCATTCGGAGTACTTCCGCGATCGTCTGGAAGCACAGGCGCGGACCAACCTCAGGCGCTCGATCGCGGCGCTGGGCTCCAGCGCCTGAACGGCACGGCAGCCGCCTCGGCAATAACCCGCTAGCTGTGGTTGGCGCTGGTGGCCTCGTCGAGGGCCTTGCACGAAGGCGCGCAAACGGTCTGCGACTTGCCCGCCACCTTGCGTGTTCCCATGAGCGAACGCGCGCGGTGTTTTCCGCACATGAAGCAGGACATGGTTGCGCCGCCAAACGACGCCGCAGCCGCAAATGGCGACCCCGAGGCCTTGGATTTGTAACGCAGGCCGTCCGCCATGACGGCAGTTTTTGCTTCAGCTTTGGCCATTGGTCAATCTTTCGTGGTGGGGCGTCTTGAAACCGTTCATGCCGGCGATTTGAGGGCAAAAGGCCGAAATTCAAGCGCTGCCGCAGCCTGTACTGGCTGAAGTTTGCGTTCTGTTATCAACCTCGACCCCCTTACGCACGGTCTGCCTCGACGAAGGCGGCAAACTCGTCCGGACCCGCTGATGGTAACTCAGCGCCGGAATTTACAAACTTTTGCGGGGCTTGCGGTAGTGCGAACAGCCCTGCCAGTTCAGCCGCCAGCCGGTCTGCCACCTCCTTGAGCCTGCCCGCCGATCCGGTCGTCCAGCGCCTGGGCGCTGCCCTCGGCGCGAACATGGTTCGGCGCGACGCCACCGGGCCAGCACCGCGCCGCGGCAAGACAAGAATACCCCGGTGGCGGCCGCCAGGCAGTACGACGCCCGGCCCACGCCTGGTGCTATGGATGCGCCAGCTTCAACGCCTGCTCCAGATCGTTGACCAGATCCCCGACGTCCTCGATGCCGACCGACAACCGCAGCAGGTCGGGCGGCGCCGGTGAACCCGCCCCCTCCACGCTGGCACGGTGCTCGATCAGGCTCTCGGTACCCCCGAGCGAGGTGGCGCGTTTCCACAAAGCCACCCGCGCGGCGGTGGCAACCGCCGCCGCCTCGCCGCCGGCGACACAGATCGACAACATGCCGCCAAAACCACCCTGCATCTGGCGCGCCGCGATCACATGCCCCTGCGCTTGCGGCAGGCCCGGATACAGGACTTCGCGCACCAGCGCGTGCTGCGCGAAGTGTTCGGCGATGCGTTGCGCACCCGCGGACGCCGCGCGCACGCGCAGGTACAGGGTGCGCATGCCGCGCAGCAGCAACCAGGCCTCGAACGAACCCAGCGTGCCCCCGAGCTGCGCGCGAATGGTCCTGATGCGCTGCCAGAACGGGTTGTCCTCGCGCGTGACCAGCACACCGGCGATCAGGTCCGAATGCCCGTTGAGGTATTTGGTGGCGGCGTGCATGACGATGTCTGCGCCCAGCGTGATCGGCTGCGTCAGCACCGGCGTGGCCACGGTGGAATCGACCGCCACGATCGCGCCGGCGGCGTGCGCGATCAGCGCGGTGGCGGCGATATCGGTCACGGTCCACAACGGGTTGGCCGGGGTCTCGATCCAGACCAGCCGGGTCTTGCCGGGCCGGATCGCCGCCTGCACGGCGACCGGGTCGGTCATGTCGACCAGTTCGACCTGCAGCCCCCAGTGGGTCGCAAAGGTCATGAGCCAGTTGCGCAGCGACCAGTACATGACCCGGGGCGCGAGCACATGGTCACCGGGCGCCAGCGCCAGGAACACCGCCGTGGCAGCCGCCATGCCGGAGGCAAACAGCGCCGCGTCGGCGCCGTTTTCCAGCCGCGCGATCACCGCCTGCGCCTGGTCGAACGCCGGGTTGTCGGCACGCGCATAGACCCGCCCCGACCGGTACTGGTTGTCCTCGTCGCGCAGGTACGTCGATGACACGTGGATCGGCGGCGTGATCGCGCGCGTTTGCGCGTCGATCCAGCCCAGCGCCTGGGCGGCGATGCTCTGCGGTCTGGTGGTCTTGTCGTCCATGGTGCTTGCCCGTGTGGCCTTGTCTTGCTTGCCCGTGTGGCCTTGTTTATAACCGCTTTGCCGACGGCAAAGAGGGCGCCGCGCGGCGCCGCCTTTCAGGCGCTCGCCGGTGTTGGCGGCCGTCCCGCCTGGCCATTGCGGTGCTGTTGCTGGCGCGGCAGCGCCGCTGGCGGCCTGCGGGTCGGCGCGGTTCGGGCTGGCAACACGTCCTGCAGCACACGCGGCCGGGCGCGCGCGCCGCTGGCGAGGTAATCGGCCAGCAACGCCTGGCGTCAATCCTCGGGCGGGATTCCAACTTCAGTGCTGAGGTAGGTGAAAAGCTGGTCGACCAGCACCTCGGGCGTCAACCGGTTGGTCGATCCGGTCGTGGCCCAAAGCCAGTCGCTGAACTGCAGAAAACGACCGAACACCGACCAGCCGCTGGGCGCTTCGCACGATCGGCCCGCGCCTGGCTGCTGCAGTGGCAGCGGACGCGGCTCCAGCAACAACCGCAGGCTGAGCTTGAAGCGGCCCGAGTTGGCGAGCAGGTCCCAGTAACGCGCCAGGCGCGTGAAACGTCGCACGTCCGACGCGCTCACCACCGCGGTCTCGCGCACCGTGTACGGCGGCGCGGGGTCGAAGACCATGCCGTGTTCGACGCTGTGGCGCGCGATCGGGGTGCCGCGCAGACGCTTGAGCATGCCAAGCTGGATCTCGTGCGGACGCAGCGCGTACAACCGGTCGAAACCGAGCGCGAAACTAGGCAGCGACTCCCCCGGCAGGCCGAAGATCAGGTCCGCATGCAGGTGCGCCCGCGCGTTGCGGACCAGCCAGCGCAGGTTCTCCTCAGTCTGCTCGTTGTCCTGCCTGCGCGCGATACGCCGCTGCACTTCCGGGTTGAAGCTCTGGATGCCGACCTCGAACTGCAGCACGCCGGCGGGAAAACGGGCGATCATGTCCTTGAGGCGCTGCGGAAGATGGTCCGGTATGACTTCGAAATGCGCAAACAGGCTGGACGCGCCGCCGGCCGGAGCCTGGGCCGGCAGCCGGTCGAGAAAGAACTGCAGGATCCGCAGCGACGCATCGATCTTCAGGTTGAAGGTGCGGTCCACGAACTTGAAATTGCGCGCGCCGCGCGCATGCAGCGCCGCCAACGCGTCGAGCAACCGGTCCAGATCAAAGGCCCACGCCGTCTTGTCGAGCGAGCTCAGGCAGAACTCGCATTTGAACGGGCAGCCGCGCGAAGCCTCCACGTACACCACACGGTGGGCCAGGTCGGTCGCCGTGTACTCGGCATAAGGCAGGATGATCTGCGCCAGCGGCGGCTGTTCACCCGCGATCACCTTCATCAACGGTTGCGGACCCTGCAGCAGCGCCTGGCACAAGCGCGGAAAACTGATGTCGCCCCAACCGGTGACCACGTGGTCGGCCAGCGCCACGATCTCCTGTCCCTCGAGCTCATGGCTGACCTCCGGCCCGCCGAGCACGATCTTCAGCCCGGGACGCAACCGCCTGAGCAGGCGTACCAGGGCGCAGGTCTGCGCGACGTTCCAGATATACACGCCGAAACCTATCACCTGCACCAGCGCGCCAGGTGCACCGAGTGCGAGCAGCAATTCATCGGCCATGTCGCTGGTCTGGCGCGCGATCGTGAATTCGCGCAGCACCGTGCGCGGGCGCAGCGGCCCCATGTTGGCCAGCAGGTAGCGCAGCCCCAGCGACGCATGGATGTACTTCGCGTTCAGGGTGCACAGGACCACCGAGGGTGCGCCCGGCGCGGCTTCAAGGGGTTGGAGCATGCCGGTATTATTGGGCAGCATGACCCAAGCGCTTTTTCGCACCGACGCGTACCTGACCGAATGCAGCGCCACGGTGACCGCCGTCACGGAACAAGGCATCGAGCTGGACCGCACCGTGTTTTACCCGCTCGGCGGCGGCCAGGGCGGGGACACCGGTGAGCTGGTCGTGTTGTCCGGCCCGTACCAGGGCCGTGTGATCGAGATCACCGATACCCGCAAGGGCAAGGACACGGAGGGTCGGTTCACGAGCGACATCTGCCATCTGCCACGCGCGGGTGCAGCGACCGACGGCGCGCCGGCGGTGGCGCCGCAAACGCCGGCGCTGCAGGTGGGCGATACCGTCCTTGCGCGCATCGACTGGGAACGCCGGCACAAGATGATGCGCTTCCACACCGCAACGCACCTGTTGTGCCACCTGGTGCCACAACTGGTCAACGGCTGTTCGATCACGCCCCAATACGCCCGGCTGGACTTCAACATGACGGACCCGCTGGACAAGGACCAGCTCACGGCCGGCATCGCGCGCCTGGTGGCGGCAGCGCACCCGCTGGTGGCGGGCGCCATCACCGACGCCGAACTCGACGCCAACCCGGCGCTGGTCAAGAGCATGAGTGTGCAGCCGCCGCGGGGCAGTGGCAGCGTGCGCACCATCCGCATCGGCGCCGGGCAGCTGATCGACCTGCAGCCCTGCGGCGGAACCCATGTGGCCAACACGGCCGAGATCGGCGCCGTGGTGGTGACCAGGATCGAGAAGAAAAGCGCCACGACGCGCAGGGTGGTGCTGGGCTTTGCGCCATAACTGCCGCCGCAGCCCATGCCGCCGCGCAACTCGACCGGTGACAGCTTCTATGCCTGGGACGGCGACACGCTGGTGCTGAACGTGCTGGGCAAACCGGGCGCCGGGCGCGACGCGATCGGCAAACCCAGGGGCTCGCAACTCAAGATCAGCGTCACGGCAGCCCCGGTGGCGGGCAAGGCGACCGACCACATGCTGCGCTTTCTGGCGCCGCTGTTCGGCGTACCGGTCGGCAATATCGAAGTGGTGTTTGGCCAGGAAAGCGTCAACAAGCAGTTGCGCATCAAGGCGCCGACGCGCCTGCCGTCCGTCTTCGGGCCGGCAAAGTCCGGGTGTTGAGGCGACGCGCTGGCCGACCGGCGACAATCGGGGCCGGATCCGCGCGTCCGGCCACCCAGCACGATCACCGGCCGCGCCGGAACTTCGCGCGCCCGGCGCTGTCCGACCAAGCAATGAACCTTATCCAACCGTCCCCGCGCCTGCTGGCGGCAGCCGCCGTTTTGTGGGCAAGTGCCTATGGCGCCGCCGCGCTGGCGCAATCCGCAGCCGGCTCCAGCCCTGGCACCGTGGTCACCACCGAACAGGTACGCGCCGAGCTGATGGCCCATGCGCCCGATGGCGCGGGCCCCGGCAAGGCGGTCTGGGTCGGACTGCAGCTGGCGCACCAGCCCGAGTGGCACACCTACTGGAAGAACTCGGGCGACTCGGGGCTGCCGACCGTATTGCAGTGGTCGCTGCCGGTCGGCGTCAGCGCGGGCGCCATCGCCTGGCCGGCGCCCAGGAAGATTCCGATCGGCAACCTCGCCAACTACGGCTACGAGGGTACGGTGCTGCTGCCGGTGCCGCTGACCATCACGCCCGATTTCAAGCCATCGTTGTTGTCCGGCGACATCGAAGTCAAACTCAAGGCCGCCTGGCTGGTGTGCAAGAAGGAGTGCATTCCGGAAGAAGGCGAGTTCGTGCTGAAAGTCCCGCTGCGGAGTTCGACCGCCGGCAATGGTTCCGTATTCGATGCGGCTTTTCAGGCGGCGCCCAAGGCCCTGGCCGAAACAGCCGGCAGCAGCATCGTGGTCGGCCCGCGCGCCATCGAGCTCAACGTGCGCGGCCTGCCGGCGGGCTTGCACGGCAAGACGCTCGAGTTCTTCCCGGAGACGCCGGAAGTCATTGAAACCGCGGCGCCCTGGACCCAGCGCTGGAATGGCGGCGTCTGGAGCGCCAGCGTGCCGTTGTCGGCGCAGCGCAGCAATGGCCCGGCCGTCATGCCGGTGGTGCTCGCGCTGGGCGCCAAGGCCTACCGGACCGAACTCCAGGTGCAGGGCGACTGGCCGCCGGTGACCGCGATGGCGCCGCTGTCACCGGTACTGCAAGGCGGACCGGGCGGCAACACGCAAGCTGGCAACGCGGGTTTCTCGGCACCGGCAGGCGCCGGCCTGACGCTGTGGGCGGCGCTGCTGGGCGCGCTGGTGGGCGGCCTGATCCTCAACCTGATGCCGTGTGTGTTCCCGGTGCTGGCGATCAAGGTGCTGGGCTTTGCGCGCCACGCCGGCAACCGGCGCGCGCATCGCCTCAGCGGCTTCGCGTACACCGCCGGTGTGTTGCTCAGCTTCATGGCACTGGGCGCCCTGATGCTGGTGCTGCGCAGCGCGGGCGAAAGCCTGGGCTGGGGCTTCCAGCTGCAGGATCCCGCGGTGGTCGCGGCGCTGGCCGCGCTGTTCACGCTGATCGGCCTGAACCTGGCCGGGTTATTCGAGTTCCGCCAGGTGCTTCCGTCTTCGGTTGCCAGCCTGCAGGCCCGGCACCCGGCGGCCGACGCGTTTCTCACCGGCGTGCTCGCGGTGGCGGTGGCCGCGCCGTGCACCGCGCCATTCATGGGGGCATCGCTGGGGCTTGCGGTCGCATTGCCGGCCGTACAGGCACTGTCCGTGTTCGCGGCCGTCGGCCTCGGGCTGGCCCTGCCTTACCTGGCCGCCAGCCTGGTGCCGGCGGTGGCGCGCGCCTTGCCGCGCCCGGGACGGTGGATGGACACGCTGCGCAAGTTGCTGGCATTCCCGATGTTTGCCACCGTGGCCTGGCTGGTCTGGGTATTGGGCCAACAAAGCGGCATCGACGGCGCAGGCGCCCTGCTGGCGCTGCTGGTGGCCCTCACTTTGTTGGTCTGGGCCCTGACGCTGGCAGGTCGGACACGCGCCGTGCTGGCGACCGCTTCGGTGGCCGTGCTGGCGGCGGTGGCATGGGGCCTGGGCCCCTACCTCACACAAGGCGTGCCACCAGCACGGCAAAACGCGAGCGCCGGGTGGCAGGACTGGGAGCCGGGACGGGTCGAACAGATCGCGGCCGGCGGACAACCCGTGTTCGTGGACTTCACCGCGGCATGGTGTGTCACCTGCCAGTACAACAAGAAAACCACGCTGAGCGACCCGGACGTGCTGGCCGACATGGCGGCAAAAAAAGTGGTGCTGCTGCGCGCCGACTGGACCCGCCGCGACCCGGCCATCACCGCCGCACTGCGCCAACTCGGCCGCAACGGTGTGCCAGTCTACGTGTTGTACCAGCCCGGCAGGCCCGCGCTGTTGCTGTCGGAGATCCTGACCGTGCCGGACCTGCGCTCGGCACTCGCGCGCCTGTAGCCGCAGTGGGCCGCGGCGCGAAGCCGTGCGGCATGTTGTGGTCCGGCGCCGCTGTCGTCGAGTGGCCAGGTAGCAGCACGATCCTTGCGCTGCCGGGTATTGGTACGCCGGGAACACATGCCACGGCAACACATATCAGGTTGGCGGCGCCGGCTGTTCCGCGCTATAGTCGTCCTGACCGGCGCAGCTAACGCGGTGATTGGGGGATCAAATTGGAAAACGTATCCGAGCAACCAGAGCAGCCACCGCATGCAGCGCCGGGAGATGCCGGCGATTCGACCACCGCGGAATTCGCGCCCACGCAGACCGAAGAGCGCGGCGAAAACCTGAACGATCTGTGGTCCGAATCCACCGACGGCCAATGCAGCCAGAATGCCGCCCTGTTTGCGGCCTCGCAACCAGCGCCATTGAGCGTCGTCTAAGGCCTGACCCCGGCATACCGCAGGCCGGTGGATCGCGGCCTGCCAGGCGCTTGCTGCCACAATCGCAGCATGCCCGAACCAAGCGACAACGCTCCCTTTGCCGCGCTGCAAAACTCCACTTTTTTGCGCGCCTGCATGCGCCAGGCGACCGACCACACACCGATCTGGCTGATGCGCCAGGCCGGTCGTTACCTGCCTGAATACCGCGCCACCCGCGCCAAAGCCGGCAGCTTCATGGGCCTGGCGACCAACACCGACTACGCCACCGAGGTCACGCTGCAACCGCTGGAGCGTTACCCGCTGGATGCCGCGATCCTGTTCAGCGACATACTCACGGTGCCGGATGCCATGGGGCTGGGCCTGAGTTTTGAATTCGGCGAGGGACCGCGATTTGCACACCCGGTGCGCGACGAGGCGGCGGTGGCCAGGCTGGCCGTGCCGGACATGCAAAAGCTGCGTTACGTATTCGATGCGGTGGGCTCGATCCGGCGCGCGCTGCACGGGCGCGTGCCCTTGATCGGCTTCTCCGGCAGCCCCTGGACCCTGGCGTGTTACATGGTCGAAGGCGCGGGCTCGGACGACTACCGCCTGGTCAAGACGATGCTCTACGCCAGGCCCGACCTGATGCACCGGATGCTGGCCATCAACGCCGACGCGGTGGCGGCGTACCTGAACGCGCAGATCGATGCCGGCGCGCAGGCCGTGATGGTGTTCGACAGCTGGGGCGGCGTGTTGGCGGACGGCGCGTTCCAGCAGTTCAGCCTGGCCTACACCGCGCGCGTGTTGCGCCAACTCAAGCGCAGCCAGGCCGGCACACCGGTGCCGCGCATCGTCTTCACCAAAGGCGGCGGCCTGTGGCTCGAGGAAATGGGACAACTCGACTGCGAGGTGCTGGGGCTGGACTGGACCGTGAACCTGGCCCGGGCACGTGCGCTGGTAGGCGGGCAGGCGGCCGGCCCGGGCAAGGCCCTGCAGGGCAACATCGACCCGAACGTGCTGTTCGCCGATCCCGGGCAGATAACCGCCGAGGTGGACCGCGTGCTGCAGAGTTTTGGCGCGCCGCACATCGCGCCCGCCGAAGACCCCGACCAGCCCGGGCCAACGCATATTTTCAATCTTGGCCACGGCATCAGCCAGCACACTCCTCCTGAAAACGTAGCAGCACTCGTAGCAGCCGTGCATGCGGGCTCGCGGCGGCTGCGCGCGTAAACGAATTCGTGGCGAACGTCTACCACCAAATTCGACCATTCAGGTTGGTGACTCCTGACTTATGCACAAAATTTTTGTTGCGCCACGCAACCGCCCGGCCGATGGATTGGGCTTTGCTACAAAACCAGTAGCTATTGCAAGTCGTTGATTCATATGAATATTGGGTCCATGCCCTTTTGACAGGCAATCCAGCGAAAGGCTTGATTTTCAAGGCTTTGGCGGCCAAGGTGGGCAGATATCAACAAAGTTATCCACAGAATTATTGGATGGCGCTTAAAGTACTTACGGATCAAGCACTTAAGCGGTCTTTCACAAGTTCACATCAACAAATCGCCCCAACTCGACTGCGCCGATGAGCCACCTGATTTCGGTCCTGGTCCAGACCCCGGCCCACAGCCAGCTGGCCGCGCCACTGAGCTATCGAAGTGAGTTGCTACTGACGCCGGGAAGCCTCGTGCGCGTGCCGCTGGGCCGACGCGAAACCCTGGGTGTGGTGTGGGACACCGCGCCGGGCGCCGGTGGCCTTGACATCGGGCATGAAAAATTGCGGCCGGTCACGGCCGCGCTGACCGGCTTGGCGCCGCTCAACCCGGCCTGGTGCAAGCTGGTGGGGTTTGCCGCCAGTTATTACCAGCGCTCGCTGGGCGAGGTGGCGCTGGCAGCCCTGCCGCCCCAACTGCGCGATCTGAGCGAGCGCCAATTGCAGCGCCGCCTGCAGCGTGTCGCCGAACCCGCCAGCGCCGGCGCAGTGCCGGCCCCGACGGCGGCCGCGGCGGTGCAGCTCAGTGCCGAACAGGCGGCCACGCTGGCGCGGTTCCACGGCGCCAGCGGCACCTTCCTGCTGTTTGGCGCCACCGGCAGCGGCAAGACCGAGATCTACCTGCATTGCGTGCAGGAACTGCTGCTGCGCGACCCCGGCGCGCAGGCGATCGTGATGGTGCCCGAGATCAACCTCACACCACAACTGCAGGCCCGTTTCATGGCGCGTTTCGGTCCGCTGTTCGGCGAGCAGGCCGTGGTATCGCTGCACAGCGGCATGACCAACCCGCAGCGACTCAAGAGCTGGCTGGCGGCCCACAGCGGGGCGGCGCGTGTCGTGCTCGGCACCCGCATGGCGGTGTTCGCGTCGGTACCGCGCCTGCAACTGATCGTGGTCGACGAAGAACACGACCCGAGCTACAAGCAGCAGGAAGGCGCGCGTTATTCGGCGCGCGACCTGGCGGTCTACCGGGGCCAGCTCGAAGGCGCCAAGGTGATGCTGGGGTCGGCCACGCCGTCGCTGGAAAGCTGGCACCACAGCCGCGCCGCCGCAGCCGGCGGGCGTTATGTGCGCCTGGAGATGCCCAGCCGCATCGGCTCCAACGCGCAACTGCCGGTGGTGCGGCGCGTCGACATGAACCACCAGCCGAAACGGGCGGTGTTTTCGCCGCCGCTGCTCGACGCCATCCGCCAGCGCATCGCGGCCGGTGAGCAAAGCCTGGTGTTCCTGAACCGGCGCGGTTATGCACCGGTACTGCAATGCACCGCCTGCGACTGGAAAAGCGCGTGCCCGCATTGCAGCGCCTACCGGGTGTTCCACAAGATCGACCGCACGCTGCGTTGCCACCACTGCGGTTTTGCCGAGCCGGTGCCGCGCGCCTGCCCGGAGTGCGGCAACATGGACATCGCACCGATGGGGCGCGGCACCGAGCGGCTGCAGGAGCAACTGGCCGAACTGCTGGCCGACGTGCGCCGGCCGGCTTCGGTCACACCGGAATGTCCGCACGGCGAGCCGGTGCACATCGCGCGGATCGACGCCGACAGCACGCGCCTGAGCGGCAGCCTGCAGCAGCAGCTGGCGCAGGTCCATTCGGGCGCGGTCGACGTGCTGGTGGGGACGCAGATGGTCGCCAAGGGGCACGATTTCCGGCGCATCACGCTGGTGGCGGCGATCAATCCAGACGGCGCGCTCTTTTCCAGCGATTTCCGCGCGCCCGAACGCCTGTTCAGCCTGTTGATGCAGGCGGCCGGGCGCGCCGGGCGCGACGCCGACATCAGCGGCCAGAGCGAAATGTGGATCCAGACCTTCCATCCGGGCCACCCGCTGTTCGAGGCGCTCAAGCGCCATGACTACCCGGCCTTCGCGGCGCGCCAGCTGCAGGAGCGCGAAAGCGCCGGGCTGCCGCCGTTCAGCTTCCAGGCGTTGTTGCGCGCCGAGGCCCGAACGCAGGCGGTGGCGCAGGGTTTCCTGGCGGCGGCCAGCGCGGCCGCACAACAGGAGCTGGGGCATCTGCGCGGTTTCGGGCTGGTCACCCTGTACCCGGCGGTACCGATGGGCATGCAGCGCGTCGCGAACGTGGAACGGGCGCAGATGCTGGTGGAGAGCCCGTCGCGCTCGGCGCTGCAGAACTTCCTGGCTGGCTGGCACGCGGTGCTGCACGCCACGCGCCAGGGCGACGCCGGCCGCGGCCTGCTGCGCTGGGCGGTCGACGTGGACCCGCTGGCGATCTGACAGCCGCGGTCGTTGGGTGCCTTGCAGCGCGCGCGCCGGGGTTGCGCCGGTCTGGTCCGGCGAACGCCTTGGGTACCGGTCCGCGCCTCAGGTTGGCGCCGTGCCTGGCGCGTGGGCGGCCAGGAAGGCATCGAACTGCGCCACCGGCATCGGGCGGCCGATCAGGTACCCCTGGCAATAGGCGCAGCCATGCTCGGCCAGAAAGGCACGCTGGCCGAGTGTTTCGACACCCTCGGCGATCACGTCCAGGCCCAGGCTCTGCCCCAGCGCGACGATGGTCCTGGCGATGGCCGCATCGTTGGGGTCGGTCAACACGTCGCGCACAAAGGACTGGTCGATCTTGAGCTGGTCGAGCGGCAGGCGCTTGAGGTAACTGAGCGACGAATAACCGGTGCCGAAATCGTCCAGCGAAAAACCCACCCCGTGCGCCTTCAGGCGCGTCATCTTGCCGATGATCTCCTCCAGGTCGTAGGCGAACATGCTCTCGGTGATCTCGAGCTTGAGCCGGCGCGCGTCGGCACCCGAGCCGCGCAGGGCGGCCACCACCTGGTCCACGAAATCGGCCTGCCGGAACTGGTGCACGCTGACATTCACCGCCAGCGTCAACGCCTGCGCCAGTGGCTGGGTGGCCCAGCGGGCCAGCTGGGCGCAGGCCGTCTCGAGCACCCACCGTCCCAATGGCAGGATCAGACCCGACTGCTCCGCCACGGGAATGAACTCGCCCGGGCCCACGGCGCCACGCCGGGGGTGGGTCCAGCGCAGCAGGGCCTCGGCGCCGACCACCTGGTCACCGGGTCCGACCTGGGGCTGGTAGTGCAACCGGAACTCGCCGGCCGCGAGGCTCTGGCGCATGTCGGCCTCCAGCGCGGCGCGCGCGTCCACCGCCGCCTGCATGGCGGGATCGAAAAACCGGAACGTGTTGCGCCCGGCGGCCTTGGCCTGGTACATCGCCACGTCGGAGCGCTTGAGGATTTCCTCCACGCTGCCGGTATCGGCCCCGAACAGCGAGACCCCGATGCTGATGCCGCTGCGGTGCTCGCGCCCGGCGATATCGTAGGGTTGGCCCAGCAGGCGCAGGACTTTTTCCGCCACCGTCTTGGCGTTCGCCGCGGCGGCGGCCGGGTCGTCACCCACGTCGTCGATCATCACCACGAACTCGTCGCCACCCAGCCGCGCGACGGTGTCCGAGTCGCGCACGACGGTGCCGAGCCGCCGCGCCACCTGCTGCAGCAACAGGTCCCCCTTGTCGTGGCCCATGGTGTCGTTGAGCGCCTTGAAATTGTCCAGGTCGATCAGCAGCAGCGCGCCGTGGTGGCGGCTGCGGCCGGTAGCCAGCAGCGCATGCTCGAGCCGGTCTTGCAGCAGCCGCCGGTTGGGCAGGTCGGTCAACGGGTCGTAGAACGCCAGCCGCCGGATCTCCTTCTTGTCGGTCTTGCGGCCGGTGATGTCGCGCGTCACGACGATGAAACGCGGCTGGCCGCCCGGCTCCACCGCCTTGCGCGCCACCGACAACTCGAACCAGCGCTGGCCGTCCCCGAGCGCGATGGAATACTGCTCGCCCTGCGAGTAACCCTGTGCATGGGCGCTGCGCAAGGCCTCCATCATCACGTCGGCGGCCGACTCCGGCAGCACCTCGAACACGGTCTTGCCGACCAGGCTGCGGGCCGGTTCGGGCAACAGGTCTTCCACCGGCGCGCTGCAGCCGTAATAACGGCCGTCCAGTCCCAGCTCGAAGATCGGGTCGCGGATCGCGTCCAGCGTGGTCTTGAGCTGGTTCTGGGCCGCCAGGATTTCCGCCGTGCGCGCCACCACCTGTGCTTCGAGTCCCGCCTTGTAATTCCTTTGCTCGGCCAGCAGCTTGGCCAGGTAGGCCAGCAGCAGGCTGACCAGCAGACCGGCGGCCGCGCCCAGCCCGGCATTGGCCGGGGAACCCCAGCCGTCGACCGGCGCCATGTCCAGGTTCCAGGCGCCGTTGGGAACCTCCAGGCTCTGGCGCACCGGTTGCACCAGCGCCTGCGGCGACGAGGCCGAGATCGGCTGCCTGGTGCCGCTGTCGGCCTGCAGCCGCCACAATTCATAGTGGTAGCCCCTGGCCACCAGCTCGGACAGCGCCGCGCCCTGCAGCAGGTCGGCCAGCCGTACCGTCACGTTGGTGAAACCCCAGAACCGGCTGGCGCCCGTGCTGTCCTGCAGGAACACCGGCAACCGGCTCACCACACCCACACCCCCCTGCGCCAGATTCAGCGGGCCGGCCAGCGTGAGCCGCCCGGTGTCGCGCGTGAATCCGGCCTCGCGCCCCTGCCCCGAATCGTTGAGCTGGTCGAAGCCGATCAGCTTTTCATTGCCAGCACGCGGCACCACACGCTGCACCACGCCACCGGGCGACACCGACAGGGCCAGCAGGCGCGGATTGGTCACCAGCAGTTGTGCCGCCGCGGTATCGAAATTGCCGAGATCGCCATTGCCCTGGCGCACCAGCGCCGCCAGCGCGTAATTGGTCGACACCATGCGCTCCACGCTGCGCTGCAACACCTGCGAATGGCTCTGCGCCAGGTGCAGCGCCTGCTCGCGCTGCAGCGCCACACGCTCGCGTTCCACCTTCCACCACAATGCCGCCGAGACCAGCGTCGAGATCAGGAACACCAGTGTCGCGACCCGCCACGGCCGCGCCGGGCCGCGCTGGTTGCCGATCGGCAGGGGCGCCTGCGCCATCGTGCTCATCAGGCATCCATGCTGCGCATTGCGGCGCGAGCTTGCTTGGGGCGGCCCGGCGCTGCGCTCATGGGGCGGTCTTTTCCGCCAGCATCGACACGGCGGCGGAAAAACTCAGGAAAGCGGCGGCGGTCGAGACCAGGATGATGCGCGCGATGCGCCCGTTGTTGGCGCCGAAGCGCTCGGCCAGCAGGGACACATTGCTGGCGCTGGGCAGCGCCGCCACCAGCACGATGACCGTCAGCGCGAAGCGGTCCAGCGGCACGCCGATCTGGATCGCGCCCACACCCACCAGCAGTACCAGCACCGGGTGCAACACCAGCTTGATCAGCGCCACCGGCAGGTAGTCGCGCAGCGGCAGCGCGGGCGCACCGGCCGTGGCCACCAGCATCCGCGAACGCGCCAGCACGGCGCCGATCGTGAACAGCGCCACCGGAGACGCGGAGTCGGCCAGCAGGCCGACGGTCTGAAACACCGGCCGCGGCAACTCCAGTTGGACCGCCGATGCGACCGCGCCCAGCAGGATCGCCCAGGGCATCGGGTTGACCAGCACACCCTTGAGCGCGTTCTTGCCGGCGTGCGCAAAACCATGCTGGTCGGCGCCATCGAGCCGCGAGAGCGCAATACACAACGAACTGGTGATCACGAGGTCGACCACGATCGTCACGATCGCCGGGCCGGCGGCCGCAGCGCCGAGCAGCGCCACCAGCAGCGGCACACCCATGAATCCGGTATTGGGAAAGGCCGCGACCAGCGCGCCGAAGGCCGCGTCGTTCCAGCCGATGCGCCGGTTCAGGCTCACCGCCACGACAAAACCCACCAGCACCAGCGCGCACAAAAGGTAGGTGAAGAACACGCTCGGGTCGAGCAGCTGCGCCACCGGTGTGCTCGAGCCGAAACGGTACAACAGGCACGGCAGCGCGAAATACAGCACGAAGCTGTTGAGCCCCGGAATGGCATCGAGCCGCAGCAGGCCGCGACGGGCCGCCACATAACCAGCAAGTACCAGCGCGAAGAAGGGGAAGGTGATCAGAAGGACCTGCAGCACCGGACCATTTTCGCCCACGGGCTGCGCGCCGGCACCAGGGCGCGAAAAATTGCCCCGGTATGATTCGCCGCTTGCCTGCCGCCCCACCGGAACCCCGAATGCCTTCCCCCTCCGCGCCGCTCCCGCCGACCGGCCTGAACCTGGCCCAGCAGGAAGCCGTCAACTACATGCACGGCCCGTGCCTGGTGCTGGCCGGTGCGGGCTCCGGCAAGACCCGCGTCATCACGCACAAGATCGCTCGCCTGATCCAGGCCGGCATGGAGCCGCGGCGCATCGCAGCGATCACCTTCACCAACAAGGCCGCGGCCGAAATGCGCGAACGCGCCAAAAGCCTGGTGGGCAAGGCCGCCAAGGAGGTGCTGATCTGCACCTTCCACGCCCTGGGCGTGCGCATGGTGCGCCAGGACGGCGCGGTGCTGGGGCTCAAGCCCAACTTCTCGATCCTCGACAGCGACGACGTGACCAGCATCCTCAAGGACTGTGGCGGCAGCACCGACGCGGCCACGGCGCGCCAGTGGCAATGGGCCATCAGCCGCTGGAAGAACATGGGCCTGAACGCGGCGCAGGCGGACAGCCAGGCGAGCGACGACAACGAAAGGACCACCGCGCGCATCATGGCGCGTTACGAAGAGCGGCTCAGCGCCTACCAGAGCGTGGATTTCGACGACCTGATCGGCCTGCCGCTCAGGTTGCTGCAACAACACGCGGCGGTGCGCGAAAAATGGCAGTCGTATGTGGGCCACGTGCTGGTGGACGAATACCAGGACACCAACGCCACGCAGTACGAGGTGCTCAAGCTGCTGGTCGGTGGCGTGGACCCGAAGGACGCGCGCTTCACCGCGGTGGGTGACGACGACCAGTCGATCTACGGCTGGCGCGGTGCCACGCTGGACAACCTGAAACGGCTGCCGGTGGACTTCCCCGCGCTCAAGGTCGTCAAGCTGGAGCAGAACTACCGTTCCACCGCCGCCATCCTGCGCGCGGCCAACAACGTGATCGGCCCCAACCCCAAGCTGTACCCGAAGAACCTGTGGAGCGATCTGGGCGAAGGCGAGCCGGTGCGCATCGTGGACGCGGACCATGAGGAACACGAAGCCGAGCGCGCCGTGGCGCGCATCCAGAGCACCCGCGCCGGCACGGCGGACAGCGCCAGCGCGCAGACGCAGCACAAGGAGTTCCGCGATTTCGCGGTGTTGTACCGCGCCAACCACCAGGCGCGGGTGTTCGAGAAGGCATTACGCAAGGCGCAGATCCCGTACAAGGTGTCGGGTGGGCAGAGCTTCTTCGACCGCGCCGAAATAAAGGACCTGTGCGCCTGGTTCCGCCTGTGGGTCAACAACAACGACGACCCGGCTTTTCTGCGCGCCATCACCACCCCCAAACGCGGCATCGGCCACCAGTCGCTGCAGCAGCTCGGCGTGTTCGCGGGGCAATACCGCGTGAGCCTGTTCGAGGCCCTGTTCAGCCCCAGCCTGGGAAGCGTGTTGCCCGCGCGCGCCGTGGGCAGCCTGCACGAGTTCGGCCGCTACGTGAACGACCTCGAATTCCGCGCCCGCCACACGCAGGGGGCCGAGGCGGCGGGCGCATTCCTGAAAGACTGGCTGGTCGAGATCGGCTACGAGAAACACCTGTACGACGGCGAGGACAGCGAGAAACTCGCGGCCGCGCGCTGGACCAACGTGCTGGAGTTCTGCGACTGGATGTCGGCCCGCTGCGGCGGGCAGATCGACGACGCGGCCGGCGTGACCACGTCCAACGAGATCAAGACCCTGCTGGAGGTGGCGCAGACGATTTCGCTCCTGTCCACCATCAGCGAACGCGACACCGACCAGAACGTCGTGACGCTGTCCACGCTGCATGCCGCCAAGGG